>CAYTTI010000142.1:0-1287 GCA_964440675.1 uncultured Coriobacteriaceae bacterium | reverse complement strand
CAAGACACTCATCAAGCGCATGGTGGCTGTTCCTGTCGTGCTCGCACTTGGGCTGAGCGCTCTTTTGCCGAGCTATGCACTCGCGGCTTCCTCTGAAAGTTTACAAGCTGAGCTCGATGAAGTACAAACTGAGCTTACGGCGCTTTACTCAGAGGCTGAGCAAACGGGTTACGAGCTCATATCAGCCCAGGCAGACCTTGAGGCAATTCAAGAGGAGATTGCCCAGGTTGAAGAAGAGATTGAAGAGACAGAGGCTGAACTTGCAGAGGCTCAAGATAACCTCGCCTACATCGTTTCTAATACCTATAAGGAGGGAGTGGCTAGTCTACTCTCGGTCATTTTGAATGCAACGAGTATCGATGATTTGATTTCACGCCTGTACTACGCAAATAAGATCTCGAGCGCTCAGCAGGAGGCCATAGTTGCAGTGCAGGATCTCCAAACGCAGCTCAACGAGCAACAAAGCCTGCTTAAACAGCAAGAGGCAGAACAGCAGGAGCTCGTTGAGGAACTTACGGTTCGTCAAGAGGCTGCTGATGCTGCAGCTGCCGAGGCGCAAGCATATTACGACCAGCTGAGTGAAGAATTGAAGGAAGCGATTGCCGCGGAAGAAGCTGCGGCTGCCGCACAGGCCATACAAGAGGCTGAGCAGTATGAAGAAGTTATCGCAAGCGGTGGAAGCTCTAGCTCCAGTTCCTCATCTTCCTCCAGCAGTGAAAGTTCATCTTCGTCATCTTCAAGCAGTTCATCGAGCTCTTCGAGTTCCTCGACCTCAGCTTCGGGCAGTGTTTCTGATATGGTCGCCCGTGCCTACAGCGTTATTGGTTCTGCCTACAGCTATTCTGGCTACTATTGGTCGGGCAGTACGAGTACCTCTTGGTTCACCTGTTCAGGCTTGGTGGACTATGCGCTCGGCCTTTCTTCTAACTCCAATTCGCCCGAGTCCTACTATGCCAAAGTAGGAAGCAAGATGAAGTACTCAGTGTCCGAGCTTAACTACGGCGACCTTGTGTTCTTTAATTCCGGTGGTCGTTCACCAGGCCATGTTGGTATCTACATTGGCGGCGGTATGATGATCGACTCATGTCCAGGCACGGGTGTGCAGATCCGCAGCGTTGCCTCTATGGACTTCATTGGTGGTGGATCGTACTTCTGATGCGCTCCTAGCGTATGTCTCGGGGCTGAGATTCGGAACATCAAGATGAATCAAGGCACGAACCGAGCTTTTTGAACGTAAGGTGTTAAGCTCTTTGGGGTGTTACGCCTCAAAGAGCTTTCGTACTTTAG
>CAYTTI010000141.1:0-3093 GCA_964440675.1 uncultured Coriobacteriaceae bacterium | reverse complement strand
CGTATCAAGGTTGTCACGGGACATGCGCCTCGACAAACGTCGCTCACGGTGCCTGCGGGCAGCATCATGGGAATCTTCCGTATGTCGTGGAGAGTGTTGTCGGGGGTCAAGTCGTTGACGCACCGTTCCTGCTCTGTACCTATCCCTCTGCGCCATCGCGCTGCGTTGTTCCTTTCTCGATCAGTCCGGCCACCGCTTGCCAGCCGCTTCCAAAGCTATCTGGCCACTTGCCCGACTGTCACCAAAGCTACCTGCTCTGACGATTTCACCAAGGTACTACACATAGGCGCTCATCAAGTCCTCTCGTAAGAACTCGGCACACAGACGATACGAGTAGAACATTGTGAGCCCCCCTACTCGTATCGTCAATATTGCCCTTGACAATGTTCTACTCATATTAAAAAAGCCAGGCGACACCTGGCTTGAAAGTTGCGGGTGGTTGGGGAGGGAATCGAACCCCCGACACGAGGATTTTCAGTCCCCTGCTCTACCGACTGAGCTACCCAACCAGAGGCAAGACCAGACTATAGCAAATGATAGAAACTAAGCAAGACTCAATCTTGGCAATCCTGCATTTAACCATTGACGTTCTCCGATACGCTACCCATCTAAGCCGCGCTTCGCATAGCACTTCACATCTAAGCCGTATCATCCAGTTCGCCTTCAGGGTCGGTCACTCCAGGCTCGCGCGAGACAATCCACAAGCCTCCTGGCCGATCAAAATCAAAGAAACGCCGATACTGAATGTACTCAAGGTCTTGATAGTAGGAGTAATAGCTATCATCTGGATTGGCCCAGTAATAATGCCCATCTGACCCCTGGTATCCAATGACGTTGATTGCCGGGATATAGCTTTGTAAGGCGAGGTTTGCCTTTTGATAGTCCGACAAGGGTGCGCCAATCACATCCAATAGCATGGCAGCGAGATAGTTGGTAGAGGTATCAAGGGAGCTATCCAACTCATCGGCACCTGCAATATCGTAGTTCGCCCACAGCATATAGCTCGTTTGCCACAGACGCATTATGTGCTCAAGATCGTCCTCGTCATCGAACAGACGGTTATTGATTGAGGTCGTAAGATAGGGCTGATGGTCTCCAAAAAAGAGCACTACCGTTGGCTCATCACTCGCTTCAAGCTCTTCGAGTAGATCCTCAAGTGCATTGTCGGACATTTCGATCAGCGTGAGGTATTCATTGAGTTCTGCTGTCTTACTCGCGCTCATGCCCTCAGGCTCGTAATCGGTCATGACCTCTTCGTCAAGCTCACCAGTTTTATATCCTGAATGATTTTGCATGGTTACGATGAAAATGAACTGTGGATCATCGGAGGAATCAATAAGGTTGAGGGCTGTTTCGTAGGTGGCCGCATCGCTTACAAAGCTGCGGATACGTTCGGCATCTTCAAAATCGTCCAGCACATAGAAGTTGTCAAAGCCCATGGCACTGTACACAAGGTCACGGTTCCAGTTGGTAGCCAAATTAGGGTGAATCGCCGAAGTTTCGTAGCCCAAACCCGAGAGGTACCCAGCGAGATTTTCTATGCCCTCCATGTTGTAGAGCGTGTAGGGATACACTCCTTGGCCAAAATAGTTCAAGGACAAGCCTGTTAACAGCTCGAACTCTGAGTTGCACGTGCCTCCCCCATAAGCCGATACATACAAGGTGCCGCGCATAACGCAATCGGTCGACAGGAAAAACTCGGGACCCTCGTAATCAATACCTAGTCCGTCAAAAATAGAAAGATCGGCAAAGGTTTCATTCATAACGACGATGATGTTGGGCTGCTGCTCTGAATACTGTTGTGTAGCTGCTTGCCTGCGCGAGGATGAGCCAGTTGTTTGGTCGTATTCAGCTGCATAGGCTGCAATGAGTTCCTCTGCGTTCGAGCTCGAATAACCATCGGGCTCTTGGGTCATGATGTTCTGAACATTGGTGAGAAACGACGTAATAAATCCATTGGACTGATAGTCTTCAAGTGGTCGCCAGGCTTTAATCGAAACACCGAGGTCGTCTACAAAGCTGATATTAAGAAAGCCTAAAACTAAGGCACCGCCACACAGTACGGCGCATATCAGGTTTACCGGAACCTTCCATATGCATCCTTGATTACCCCAGGTTGAACACGAAACGATCCACCCGAGAAATACTACACAGGCAAAACCCAATAGTACCGCTCCCGAAATAACATATACGTAGTTTGAGCTGACTGCAGCAGCCGTGCTCAACGCAAGGATGTCGGAGGGCAGCAAGGGCATCTCTTTGAATGATGCAACAAAGTATTCGACAACACCAATCAGGTAGAAAACAGCACAGACTCCAACAAGGGCTGCTCCCCGACGCTGAAATACAAGCCATACGACAATGAAAACGCATGCGGTTATAAGCAGATCAATAACAACAGATAGAGGCTTGGTAAACAGCATATACATGCGCTCGTTGCCAGGAATCTCTAGGGCGAGAAATCCTAAAAGGGTTGCAAAAGCGAGTATGCCAACATGTACAAGCCACAGAGGAGCTGCTGCAAAGCGCGCGGTGAGCGCCGCGTGCGCTCGTTCGCTTCTGGCAAAGAGGCATTCAGCCGCAACAAAGAGTGCATAGGAAATAGGTTCGCTCGTTATCCATCCGGGAATTAGGAGAAGCACGCTGACGGTTGTAACGGCAATCAGTATTGCGAGCTTATACGTTCTCCCACGGCGCTTGAGACCTGGTTCTTCGTCGAGACGCAGAAATGCAATACGCCGAACATCTCGTATACCTGCCTCGTGCAACTCCAAGAGTACAAAGTACATGACGGAAAGGAGCCCTATGATGGCGATGAGAGCCTTTCCGACGATTGAAAGCATTGTGGAGCTGCCCCCTTACCGAATCCTCACTGAGTCCTTGCTGAATAGGAGTGCCGAAGCTCAAAACGAAACGAGGGCACTCCTGCATCCTTGATCGTTACATCCTAACGGCTCGCATAAATTTGAATCGTGAGTATATCAAAGTACATGAGACAAGCGCTCTACACCTACAACGCCTCCATTGCAGAGTTTCTCCGTATTTCTAAGGAGAATCCGTCTTGTGTCTCTCGGCATTCAATATAAGGCTTGA
>CAYTTI010000140.1:0-3102 GCA_964440675.1 uncultured Coriobacteriaceae bacterium | reverse complement strand
CGGTGGTTGCCTTTATTGGGCCTAATGGTGCAGGCAAATCAACCGTTATGGGGATGATTTCACGCCTTATTAGCTGTGACGACGGTGAGGTTGAGTTCGATGGGCGCAGCCTAAGCTCGTGGCGTAGTCGTGATTTGGCGCGCCACCTAGCCATTCTCACCCAAACGAACGATATCCAGATGAAGCTTACCGTTGAGGAGCTCGTGTCCTTTGGGCGTTTCCCCTATTCGGGCAACCACCTTACCAAAGAGGATGTCCGCCACGTAGACGAGGCTATTGCTTATATGGAGCTCGATGAGTTTCGTAATCGCTTTATCGATGAGCTGTCGGGTGGACAATGTCAGCGCGCCTACATTGCCATGGTTATCGCACAGGACACCGACTACGTACTCCTCGATGAGCCCACCAACAACCTCGATATTTACCACGCTACCAAGATGATGAAAATCGTACGCCGCTTGTGCGATGAGCTGGGCAAAACGGTGATTCTCGTGCTGCACGAAATTAACTATGCAGCCTTCTATTCCGACTATATCTATGCGTTTAAGGATGGAGAAATAGCCTGTGCAGGCACGGTTGATGAGGTCATGACTAAAGAAAACCTAAACAACATTTATGGCGTGGACTTTGAAATCTTAAACATCGAGGGCAAGCCGCTCTCGCTCTACTACTAGCAGCACTCGTTGGCAGCAAACGCTGTTGTATGTGGTGAACAAGGTCAGGCTAATCGCACGGGGCGAATCCTCGCCAGGCCGCTGCATCGTGTGCAGACGTGCGTTGTCGTATAAGACCCATCGAAAGGGGTTAAGGTATGTTTCGTAAGACGTTTCTAATGGGAGCGCTCAGTACCGTAATGGTACTTGCACTCGCGCTTGCTGGGTGCAGCAGCACCAGCAGTAATACTGATGCGGGAAGTGATACAGAAAGTGCGAATGCGGACTCCGCAAGCAGCACGGTTACCATCACGTCCCTTGATGGTAACGCTGAGGAGATTGAGCTCGAAGTTCCCTATGCGCCCGAGCGCGTTGCTGTTCTCGATATGGCCAGCCTTGACATTATTGATGCCATTGGTGCCGGCGACGCTGTTGTAGGTTCGGCGAGCATTTCGTTGGACTACCTTGAAGCATATACGCCGGACGATGATGCCATTTTGAGCCTGGGCACCATTAGGGAAGCCGACTTAGAGGCAGTGGCTGCCTGTGAGCCCGAGGTAATCTTTATTGGCGGACGTTTGTCTGGCTCCTATGAAGATCTCTCTGAGATTGCACCTGTTGTGTATCTTGCAACTGATAGCGATTTAGGCGTTGTTGAAAGCACCCGTATAAATGCTGAGAAGATTGCTAGCATCTGGGGTCTTGAGAGTGAAGTTGATGGCCTCATGGAAGCCTACACCGAGCGCATTGAGGCGCTGCAAGAAGTAGCCAACGGCCAGACTGCACTGGTCACCCTGTTCACCAGCGGCAGCGTAAATGTTCTTGGCAATGATGGACGTTGCTCAATCATTGGTAGGGAAATTGGTTTTACTAATATTGCGGATACCGATGTAACCTCCACCCATGGCAATGAGGTATCTTTTGAGACCATCGTTGAGCAGAACCCCGCATACATCTTCGTGATGAACCGTGATGCAGCCATTGGCTCTGACGGTGCTGAGCAGGCGCAGGAGGTCGTAGAAAACGAGCTGACTATGCAGACTGATGCGTACCTTAACGGCAACATCATTTACCTAGAGAACCCAGGTGTATGGTATACCGCAGAAGGTGGCATTCAGGCACTCAGTATTATGCTTGCCGATCTGGAGGGCGCACTGCTCTAGCTTTTGCGCGCCCCTATAGTTTAAGCGCGCTGCTGTAACGTTGGCAACGTGACAGTGGCAGGCTTAGCTCGGTGGAACGAGATTGAACTCAGCTAGAGCGCAAGCATTCACCACTGGGCGTGATTTCACTCAGCTCAACTGCATGGGTTTAATGTGGCGGCAGTCTCAAAATTATGGGGCTGCCGCTGAGTTTTTCTCGATCCCGAACTGACGTTCCCGAACTGACATGTACGCGGAAATGCCGCCGTGCTTTTTCTCACCTTTGGGCTGACTTTTCTTGACTCTAGACTGACGTGTAAGATAGTTAATGAGTTTCACAACGCAGATTTCTCGACACAAAGAACTGCCCCTTGACTGGCGTGTAAGATAGTCGAAAGCTTTCTCGATGCGAGATACGAAATTCCCTGATGAGGAAAGACATCAACGCAGAACGGATCAGACCGAAGACTGAGGAGGGCGCTATGGGCAAGGTTCAGATAATGGAGCATCCGCTGATTCAGCACAAGGTAGGTATTATCCGCGAAGAGACGACAAGCTCCAAGGAATTCAGGGAGATAATTGGCGAGATAGCAATGCTTATGACCTACGAAGCGACAAGAAACCTTGAGCTGCGCAACGTGACGATCAGGACGCCTATATGCAAAACTCAGGTACAGCGGCTCGAAGGCAAAAAGATGGCAGTGGTGCCAATTCTTCGAGCGGGAATTGGAATGGTAGACGGGGTATTGACGATTATCCCAGCAGCCAAGGTGGGGCATATTGGACTGTATCGCGACCCAGAAACGCTTGAGCCCGTCGAGTACTACTGTAAACTTCCGTCAGACATGCCCAAACGAGAGGTTTTCGTAGTCGACCCCATGCTTGCAACTGGAGGATCTGCCGCCGCAGCGATAACAATGCTGAAAGAAAAGGGCGCGAAAAAGATACATTTCCTCTGCATCCTTGCAGCACCTGAGGGCGTTAAGAAGATGCAAGAAGCGCATCCCGACGTAGACATATACATTGGAGCACTCGACGAAAAACTCAACGACCATGGATATATCGTTCCTGGCCTTGGCGATGCAGGCGACCGGATATTCGGAACAAAATAACGGTTAGTCTAGCTTCTTGAGCCATACGCTCAAAGTCATTATCGGTGAGGGTATATCCGCCTTTTATTTTGTACTCTGCCATGGCTCCTCCTAACACAATCCGAGCTCGCGCGCCATCTTCATTTTTAGGCGTAATTATAAAAGCGAATTTCTTCTTTCCTATAGCCCCACCTTTTTCCATGAAGTAGTCGCGTT
>CAYTTI010000139.1:0-3155 GCA_964440675.1 uncultured Coriobacteriaceae bacterium | reverse complement strand
ATTATGAGTTTGCAGATAAATAGGTATTTATGCGGATGTTCCACCGCAATAGTATTGGTTCATCAAGAGACAGCTATCGCTTTCGGGCGAATGGGCAATCGGTCGGCATGTCTACAATAGACACAAGAAGGTAACTTACACGTTTAAGTTAATGGTACAACGATGTAGCTTGGAAATACATTGGCGACACAACGAAGAGGGGTCTACGATGCCTGGTGAGAAAAAGATTGCCTGGTGGAAAAAAGTTCCTAGGAGTGTGTGGCTTATCTTCTCTGTTGCTTGTGCTATAGGTTTATGGCTGTTTGTTTCTGCTCCCTACCTGCGGTGTTTGCACCGCCTTCGGAGGTATTCGCTTCACTTCTCAGCAAGATGGAAAGTGGGCGTATATACGAGCACGTGTGGGCGTCGCTTTCTCGTGTTTTAACGGGCTTTGCTCTCGCGTTTGTTGTCTCTATTCCTGTGGCATTTTTGATGGCGTGGTACGACCCTATTCGCTTGATCATCGAGCCTTGGATTCAGTTCATTCGTAATATCCCGCCCCTTGCCTACGTCTTTTTGATTATCGCTTGGCTTGGTATTGGTAACACCAGCAAGGTTGCAGTTATCTTTATCGCCTCATTTTTGGTACAGGTTATAACGATTTACCAAGGCGTAAGAAACGTTGATACTACGCTTATTAAGGCAGCGCGTGTGTTGGGTGCGCGCCAGATTGATATCTTTTTTAAGGTAACTATTCCCGCCTCAACTCCTTTCATTCTTGTTGCTGCTCGCCTGGGATTGTCAACCTCGCTTACCACTCTAATGGCGTCGGAGATCATTGGCGGTGATCGAGGCCTTGGCATGATGATTCAGCAGGCCAGCGGTTACTACGACATGGCAACCGTACTGTTGGGGATTCTTATGCTAGGAATCATTGGCATTTGTTTCGAGAAAATCGTGTATTTCCTGGAAAGGAGGTTCACGGGATGGCAAGAGACGATTCGCCAGTAGGCACCTCGCATGAAACAGCGAGCGATCAGGGCGCACCAGCAGGTGATCAGCTTGTGGCAGTAGCTGCGATGCACGAAGTGGCATCTCAGCCGCATGCAGCAGTCAAGCTGCAAATTCGGAGTGTCACCAAGGAGTTCGACACACGTAAAGGCATCCTTCGTGCCTTGGATCATGTGAACTTCAACATTTACGAGAACGAGTTTATTACCGTTGTCGGTCCTTCGGGCTGTGGAAAATCGACCTTGCTCAACATCATTGCCGGTCTTGATACGCCAACCGAGGGTCAGGTATTGCTCGATGGCATGCCCATCGTTGCACCTGGACCCGATCGTGGCGTTGTCTTTCAGCAATACGCTCTCTTTCCTTGGCTTACAGTTGAAAAGAACGTTGAGTTCGGGCTCAAACTCCAAGGAAAATCCCCCCAGGAAGCGCAAGAGATTGCTCACAAGTATATCAAGATGGTTGAGCTTGAAGATTTTGCCAAGTCGTATCCTAAGGAGCTTTCGGGTGGTATGAAGCAGCGTGTAGCGATTGCGCGTGCATATGCAGTGAACCCCAAGGTGTTGCTTATGGATGAGCCTTTTGGCGCACTTGACGCGCAAACACGTGCTCAGCTCCAGCAAGAGCTCTTGCAAACATGGGAAACAGAGCAGAAAACCTGTTTCTTTATTACTCACGACGTTGAGGAAGCACTCTTGCTCGGGCAAAAATGTGTTGTCATGAGCGCGCGCCCAGGGCGTGTAAAGAGCGTCATCGATATTGACATTCCGTATCCGCGTGACCAAACAACAAAAATGGATGTGCATTTCCTCGAGCTCAAAAATGAGATTTGGAGTCAGGTGTACCAAGAGTATCTGTCTGTACGCAAGTAGTGTACCCACGTAATACTGATGCGAAATGGGATACGGGTGCAGTATCTGTTGGGTACACGTGTGAAACAGGATAGGGAAACAGGAGGAAGCTTATGAGATCACGAGAGCAATTCAATCTTACCCGTAGGCAGCTCTTGGGAGTTGCAGGAGGGCTTGGCATGGCTGCTGGACTTGCCGCATGTAGCACGTCTACCACCTCGGAAGATGAGGGGTCAGCTGCAGCTGATGGCTCCTATGAAGAGGTAACCCTACGTGTAGCCTACATGCCTAATCTTGGCTCTGCATCTTCGCTGTTCACCGCCATTGATCAGGGTTATTTTGCCGACTATGGCATCACCATTGAAACTGAACAGTTCCAGGGCGGCCCCGCAGAGATCACTGCAATGCAGTCGGGCGACATAGATATTTCTCAGATTGGACATGGTGCGCACTCGCTGTGCATTGCGGGTGATGCAACGATATTTGCCTTCGACCAGCTCTCATTGTCCGATGCTGTCGTATGCAACCGCAACGTTATAGCAAGTGCCGAAGAACTTGCAGGTAAAACCGTGGGTGTTTCCTCAGGTACATCGTCTGAAATCATCCTTAGCTTGGTGCTTGCCGAAGCGGGTCTTACGATGGATGACATCGAAGCAGTAGAAATGGACGTTTCAGGCATGACGACCGCGCTCATCTCGGGGAGCATCGATGCTGCTGCTACCTGGTCGCCCAATACGGTAACTATCCAGCAGCAGTTGGGTGATGACTACCTCGTGCTGGGTACTAATGCCGACTTTACCGATCAGGCTACCTTCCCATCAAGCTTTGTATGTTTGCCGGACTATGTAACTGAGAACGCCGATGTACTGACACGTTTTGGTGCCGCCATTGCTAAGGCTCACATCTATCGTGCGGAGAACATCGACGAGGTTGCTTCGCTGCTTGCAAGCGAGCTCGACCTTGACGAGGCTACCATGCTTGAGTCTACCGGTGAAGCCGACTGGGACGGTGCGGTTGAGGCCGATGGCGATATCGATACCATCCTTGGCTACTATGAGGCGCAGCAGCAGGTATTCCTTAACAATGAAACCATTACCGAAGAAGTACCTGTTGAAGATTATGTAGCAACTGACATTATGGAAGATGCCTACGTGCTGTCCCAAGAGTAGTCAACAAGGAGTAAGGAATAAAAGTAGGAGTTAAATCCTATACATACTTCATAAGGCTCTATGCTACGCTCTCGTTGAAATAGCAATAGTGAGCTAACTGTTGCAGCCGGGCGCTCCCTGCGGCGTCCGGTTTTTTCTACGAAGC
>CAYTTI010000138.1:0-3170 GCA_964440675.1 uncultured Coriobacteriaceae bacterium | reverse complement strand
GGAACCGTCATAGGCAGCGGCATTGACAAGCTCGAGGCGGATGATAGGGACGCTCGTAGTAATACTTTCCCGCGCCGTGCGCATACGGTTTGCCAATACCTGGGAGTCGGTGCTGTCTATTATCACATTACGGGTGGTTGAGTAGAGCTCGTGGTCGAGCGTCGTAATGATAAAGAGTGCAGCATCTTGTGGGCGGATATCGCTGGGGTCTTCTGCAAGTGCCAAGAGCGAGGCGTCCGATGTGGCGGACGCTAGGTTCCATATGCGCCCTGCAATGTTGCGGGATATGGGATCTTGCGCGCCAATGGACATAGGGGTCGCCTCGAGCACACGAGCGGCGCGTGCAAAGCCAATGTCCCCCGTAGGATGTGGACCCTGCGCAGGTTTACCTTGCCAAACGTGGCGCAAACGCAAAATCGCATCTATCGTGTCTGGAAAGGCCATTCCATCTGCAAGTATCCCCACGCCCTCTTGAAATTGCTTGACAGCACGCTCGGTATAGGCACCAAAATAACCATCAGCTTCACCACAGGAAAAACCAAGTACGTTGAGGGCACGCTGCATCTCGCGCACATCACGACCATAATAATTAGGCAGGCGCAGGTACAGCGTGCGATCTCCCAACTGGTAAGACTCGCTTACAAGCATTGCCCACGTTTGGGTGTCAACTTCGGTATCTACGGGCAGGCCAAAGGCAGCACGAAACGCTGCAACACGTGCTGCGGTTGAAGGTCCATAGCGGCACTCGGCACGCTCGGCATCGTCCACGACATAATTGATAGAAGCGAGGCGATCCTGGACATCCTCTACAGCAGGCCCGGTCATACCTTCACGGATTGGTTCCATACGACTATTCCTTCCGTATGCGCAACAGGTACGTCTCGTCGAGCAATCAGGCAAGACGGCTGATAAAGTAGAACGCCATTGCAGCAAGCGCATCGCGCGCTGCAGGCATCAGTTGTGCCTGGGTCGCCTGTGTTGCGGCAGTCTTGGTAAGCTCTCGGGCTTCATCACGAACAGATGCGATGGCGCCTGCCTCTGCCATGATCTGTACTGCATGAGTAAGGCGTTCGGAATCTGTTTCGTGTGAAGATAAAATCCGCACGAGCTCATCTCGGTTTTGCTCATCCAAACGCTGCAAGGCGGTTAAGGCAATAAGGGTTCGCTTGCCCTCGGTAATGTCACTCAACCAATCCTTACCTTGAGAGATAGGGTCGCCTATTAGGTTGAGAAGGTCGTCTTGTAATTGGAAGGCAAGGCCTGCTGCAAGCCCTATGCTACGCAGCTGTTCGATCTGTAGGCTTGAACCCTGAGCGATTGTTGCGCCTATAACAAGCGGACTTGCAACAGAATAGTGAGCAGTTTTTAGTGTTGCCATCATGCGGTAGTCATCAGGGGTGAGATCCCAACGCCTATCGCGCGCCCAACCTAAATCGAGCGCCTGTCCTTCAAGGGTGCGTAGCATCATATGGGAAAGCTCACCGAGTACGGCGAGGCGTACTTTAGGGGCTAGCTTGTGTTCGCATAAGACGGCGTGTGTGGTGTTCGCTAATGCTAAATCGCCGGTGTTGATGGCAATGCCGATACCTTCGCTGCGGTGTACACAAGGCTTGCCCCGACGATGCTCGCCCATATCGGCAATGTCGTCATGAATAAGTGCTGCGCTCTGAAAGTGCTCAATGGCTATGGCAGCGCCAAGGGCATCCTCAGGCCTTCCACCCACAGCCATACAACCTAACAGACACAGGATAGGTCGGATGCGTTTACCGCCACGGCTGCTAAATTCTTCGAGCGGACGGTATGCATAGGTTTCCAGATCTTGTGAGTGATCATGAGTAAATTGAGCAGCTAGGCGTTCCTCTACCTTCGGGTGCCATGCATGCATAAATTGGGTAAATGCCTGTGTTTGCCTATCCATCGTAGCCCTCGGGGTTCATTGACTGCCAGCGCCACGAGTCTTGGCACATATCAGCAAGGGAGCGCGTGGCCTTCCAGCCCATCAGTTGCTCTGCCTTAGAAGCATCGGCGTAATTTGCAGGGATGTCCCCGGCACGGCGCGCCTGGATTTCGTATGGGATCGTCTTACCGCAGGCCTGCTCAAAGGCGTGGATTACTTCGAGGACACTTGAAGATCTACCCGTTCCCAAGTTGAACACCTCGACACCTGTGCGTCCCTGCATCCAAGCAAGCGCTGCTGCGTGACCTGAGGCAAGATCCATCACGTGAATGTAGTCGCGCTCTCCTGTACCGTCGCGGGTAGGATAGTCGTTGCCAAATACCTGCACTCTGGCGCGTTTGCCAATGGCAACCTGTGCGACGTAGGGGAGCAAGTTGTTGGGAATCCCCTTGGGATCCTCACCCATGAGGCCTGTTGGATGGGCTCCGATGGGATTAAAGTAGCGTAGCAACACAACATTCCAGTCCTTGTCGGCGACATAGAGGTCAGACAGGATCTGCTCAATCATCCACTTGGTCCACCCATAGGGATTGGTCGCTGGCTTCTTGGGTGAGTTCTCGTAGAGTGGCAAGGACTCTGGCTCGCCATATACGGTGGCCGAACTCGAGAAGATAATCGACGTGCAGCCATGTTGGCGCATGACATCTACCAAGGTAAGCGTGCATCCAATGTTGTTTGCATAGTACTCTAAAGGCTTATAGACGCTCTCTCCTACGGCTTTGAAGCCTGCGAAGTGGATAACCGTTCCTATACGGTGGGAGGCAAAAATTCGTTCAAGCTCGCGCTTGTCACCAACATCTGCTTCGTAAAAGCTCAGGCGTTGTGAGGCTTCCCTACCTACAATGCGCGCAATACGATCGAAGACCACGGGACTCGCATTGTAGAGATTGTCAACGCAAACAACTTCGTAGCCACGGTCTAGCAAGTCAACAACCGTGTGACTACCAATAAAGCCAGCTCCCCCCGTAACTAATACACACGAACACCCATCAGAACCTAGCCGATCCATACGTGCTCCTTAATGGCCATCGCCTTGCCATTGTCTTAATGGTGGAACAGGCGGATTCCTGTAAAACACATGGCAATGTTGTACTTATTACAGGTTTCAATTACGTGGTCGTCGCGAATAGATCCACCAGGCTCAGCAATATAGCGCACACCTGACTTATGCGCACGCTCAATGTTATCTCCAAAGGGGAAGAAGGCATCCGAC
>CAYTTI010000137.1:0-3192 GCA_964440675.1 uncultured Coriobacteriaceae bacterium | reverse complement strand
CCCACGACACCGAGGGACATCATAATGAGGCCGCCAACCATCCAAATGGAGATCATAAGGCTGGTCCAGCCTGCAACAACAGAGCCAAGAAAGGCACTTGCCAACGCATAGATAATCATGCCCAGACTTACTAAGACGACAACTATCCCCGTAATTGTCACCAGGCGTACCGGCTGGATAGACGAGGAAGTAATACCCCCTAAGGCAAGCGAGATCATCTTCCCGAGGCTGTACTTGGAGGTTCCATTGCGCCGTGCGCGGCGCGTATAGGCCACTTCTGCGCTCGGAAAACCCAAGGTCGGAACGATGCCACGCAAAAAGAGGTTCGTCTCACGAAACTCTGCAAGCACGGTAAGGGAGCGCCTTCCCATTAAACGGAAATCTGCGGAATTAGCAACGGTTTCGATACCAAGCAGCTTCATCAGCTTGTAGAACAGCTTGGCACTCACCCGCTTAAACACTGCATCCGAGCTGCGATCTATGCGCACCCCATACACAACTTCTGCTCCCTCACGCGCACGTTCGAGCATCTCTTTGATTGCTTCCGGATCGTCTTGTAGGTCTGCATCTATGGTCACCGCACAGTCACACCCACCTTCGAGCGCGCACATAAGCCCTGCAAAGAGGGCGCACTGCTGACCTGTGTTATGCGCAAGGCGCAGTCCCAAGGTGCGAATACCGCCTTGATCGGCAGTACTGCGGTGATCGTAAACGCTACTGTGACCGATAGCATTACTGTGACCGGTGCTGCTGTGATCGGTAGTGCCCAGCCCTGCTGATGCGTCATAGAGAGACTCTATGACGTCCCAGGTGGCATCGGTGCTGCCGTCATCCACAAATAGCAGCCTGCTCTCAGGTGCTACATCGCGCTCGTCTACAAGGGTTTCCAAGAGTTTGTTTAGGGTATGTGCGGTGGAAGCAAGCGCTTCTGCCTCGTTAAAACACGGAACCACTACCCATAAAACAGGTGGGGCTCCCTGTTCGTTTCCCGCCCGTTCGCTCTGTGATGTCACCTCTGCCACGGTTAGCCCGCATGACGTTTACGAACGGATATCTTGCTCGGAGGATCTGTCCCACAAAAGCCCGCGCATAACCTTCTCAGGGCTTTCCCCTTCGTAGGGAGTTAGCGCCACGATACGCTCGCGCGTACGCATCTCGCGCAATTCGTCCTCGAGCTCACGCAGTCTGTTGCGCAGCTCATCAACCTCTTTTTCCAGCTCATCGGAATGCTCGCGCATGTCGAGGATACGAATAACTCCTGCCAAATTAATACCCTCGTCGGTAAGCCGACTAATAAGGTTTAAGCGATCGATATCAGCCTGAGAGTACAGACGTGTATTGCCACGTGAGCGTCCCGGATTAACCAAGCCCTTTTGTTCGTAGACGCGCAGCGTTTGTGGATGCATGCCGGTAAGCTCTGCCGCAACGCTAATCATGTATAACGGTTTGTCCCTGTGAGATTCTTTTTGCTTTGTCATAACCTTCCCCTTGCGGATTCCTTATGGGGAGTTCGTGCGCAAGCGCTCTATTTCAGAACGGTACTCACGACTATCGGCATCATGCAGGCGTTTCAGCGCTTCACGTTCTTCGGAGGAAAGCTTCGTTGGAACAGCTATACGAATGGTTACGTAGAGCGCCCCTCGCGTTCCTTCACGCTTAACGTTGGGCGCACCATAGTCCTTAAAGCGAAACACCTTCCCTTGCTGCGTTCCGGGAGGAACACGCAAGCGCACGGTTTTTTTGTCCGGGGTAGCAACTTCAACAGTGGCTCCACAAGCTGCCTCGTAGATACTGATGGGCAGTTCCATACGCACGTCCGCACCCTCGCGCTGATACACCGGATGCGGCTCGATATGTACGGTAATCAGCAGGTCACCACGGCTTCCCCCTTGCTTACCATACTCACCCCGACCGCGGTAGCGAAGTTTCGCACCATCCACCGTACCGGCGGGAACCCTCACCTTGATGTGCGAGCGCTCGCTGGTGGAAGGTATCTTGTAGGAAATAGAACGAACGCAGCCAGCAAAAGCATCGTCGAAGGAAATATTCAGAGGGATCGTTAAGTCACTGCCCTTCGTCGCACGCTGCTTCGCTTGCCTTCCAAACACCGACGCAAAGTCAAAACCCGGCATGGAGCTCTCTGCACCGAAATGAGAGAAGAAATCCTGCCAGCTGTCATCTTGGCTTGAGTAGGTATAGCTACGACTTCTGCCGCCGGCACCTCCCATGTCTGCTCCCGGAATACCACCAAACATCAGCAGTTGATCATATTCCTTCCGCTTTTCGTTGTTGGAAAGCGTCTCGTAAGCTTCGCTTACCTCTTTGAACTTCTGCTCGCTTCCTCCTGCATCGGGGTGATACTTCAAGGCAAGTCTGCGAAAAGCCTTTTTGATTTCATCTTGAGTAGCATCGCGCTCCACGCCAAGTATCTCATAGTAGTTTTGTGTCTTCTGTGCCATGAAGCTTTTCGCCTCCCCTCATCTTCATTACGTATAACACCTGGCTGTAGTCCTTCGCCCGGGAGTCCCGGGCGATGCCTTACTACTCGTTCTCGTTGAGGGGTTCGTATGCAGCCTCGTGTATGTTTGTAGCACTATCCGCCTGATCCGCTGGCTGAGCAACTTGAGGATCTGTCTGTTCTGCTACCTCATCCGCTGGCGCAGCAGATGGATCCTTGTGTTCGTCTTCTACCTCAGGTACTGGTCGTTTGGGCCCACCGTAGGTAACCGTAACCATAGCTGGACGAATTACCTTGCCTCCCATACGCCAGCCTTGCTGGTAAACATCACGCACGGTTTCTTCAAAGGCATCTGGGTCATCCACACGACCCACCGCCTGGTGCTCCAAAGGCTCAAACGGTTCGCCAGCAGGGTTGATAACGTAGGCACCCTCTTTGTTGAGCACGCCCACAAGTTTCTGCAGAACGGCATCAACACCGCTTGCAAGCTGCGATGCAACCTCATTGTCCCCGGCAGATTGCTGGGCATGATCAACAGCACGCTCTAAATCGTCCACCACAGGCAAAAGATTGGAAACAAGCCCTTCTGCAGCGCGCTGCTTTTCTTGCAGGCGTTCTTCGGCGGTACGCCGACGATAGTTATCCCACTCTGCTTGAAGGCGCAGCAGGCGATCTTGTGCTTGTATCGCCTGCGCCTGAGCAATCTCTAACTGCTCCTCCAGCTTGTCGTTTAG
>CAYTTI010000136.1:0-3195 GCA_964440675.1 uncultured Coriobacteriaceae bacterium | reverse complement strand
TCAGCCCGTTGACAGCGACTTCAACCAACCCGTAAGCACAACCGGAGAGGAGGCATAGACAATGGCAGCAAGCACCCAAAGTACCGCACGCCCCGCAGGTCCGCAACGTCCCAGGCTTGGACAAGGCGGTGGTCGTAAGCTCGATCCGCAGGTATTGAAACGTACGCTGACCTATATGCTCAAAAACTACTGGGCAGCCTTTGCCGTAGTAGTTGCGTGCATTCTTGTATCTGCCCTTGCAACTACACAGGCAACGCTTTTTATGCAAACCCTGGTAGACGATTTTATTACGCCCATGCTCGAGTCTGGCTCTACTGATTTTTCTGCCTTAGCACAAAGCATCCTGTCGCTTACCGCACTTCTGGCAGTGGGCATTGCGTGCTCTTATGCCTACCAACGCATTATGGTAAGCGTAGGACAGGGCACCATGCGACGCCTACGCTCCGAGGTGTTTGACCACATGGAGAGCCTACCTATTAGCTATTTCGACACGCACCAGCACGGTGACATCATGAGCGTGTACACCAATGACATCGACACGCTCCGCCAGTTCTTCGGCAACACCCTCCCCCAAGTTGTAAACTCGGCTATATCGCTCGTTGTTACCTTTGTCTCCATGTGCATTGTGTCGGTGCCTCTCACCATGCTCTCTGTCGTAATGGTTGTGATCATGGTTATCTCAACTGGCGTCATAAGTGGCAAATCTGCTGGCCACTTCATATCACAGCAGGCAGATCTTGCTGCGGTGAATGGCTACATTGAAGAGATGATGGATGGCCAGAAGGTTATTAAGGTGTTCTGCCATGAAGATAACGCCTCGGCAGACTTCCATGCTATTAATGACACCCTGCGCGAATCCTCGTTTAAGGCAAACTTTTGGGGCAATGTTGTCATGCCCGTAAATGCCAACCTCGGTAACATCTCCTATGTGCTCATTGCTGTTGTGGGAGGTGCCCTCGCGATTGGATCGGTAGGTGGTGCCACACTTGGATCCTTGGTAAGCTTCTTGTCGCTCAACCGCAGCTTTTCCCAGCCCATTACGCAAATATCGCAGCAGATTTCCTTTGTAACTACCGCGGCAGCAGGAGCCGAGCGTGTATTCGCTCTTATGGACGAAGAACCTGAACAAGACAGTGGCTATGTAGAGCTTGTCAATGCGCGCGAGCTTCCCGATGGCTCGGTTGAGCCTTGCCAGGAACGTACGGGTACATGGGCATGGCGTCATCCCCACAAGGCAGAAGGTACGGAGAGCTACGTTCATCAGCGTGGCGAACTCGTTATGGATCATGTTGATTTTGGCTACTCACCCGACAAGCCCGTCCTACACGACATAACCCTGTATGCAGAACCTGGACAAAAGATTGCCTTTGTAGGCTCAACCGGTGCTGGCAAAACAACCATTACTAACCTTATCAACCGTTTTTACGACATCCAGGACGGGAAAATTCGCTACGACGGCATCAATATCAACAAGATGAAGAAAGGCGACCTGCGTCGCAGTCTTGGCATGGTTCTGCAGGATACCCACCTGTTTACCGGTAGCGTTATGGACAACATCCGCTACGGCAGGCTCGATGCAAGCGATGAGGAATGCATACAAGCCGCAAAAATGGTGGGAGCGGACGGTTTTATTCGCCGTTTGCCCGAGGGTTATCACACGCAACTCTCTGGAGACGGGGCACAGCTGTCTCAGGGACAGTGCCAGCTCTTGTCCATTGCGCGCGCTGCAGTGGCTGATCCACCCGCCCTCATTTTAGATGAGGCTACAAGCTCAATCGACACACGTACCGAGAGCTTGGTGCAGCGGGGCATGGACGTGCTCATGAAAGGACGTACCACCTTTGTAATTGCACACCGCTTATCCACCGTCCGCGATGCCGACTGCATCATGGTGCTCGAACACGGTCGTATTATCGAACGCGGCAACCACGAGCAGCTCATAGAACAGCGTGGCCGCTACTGGCAGCTGTATACCGGTGGCAAAGTGAGCGAATAGAGAATAGCGGAAAGCCAGAGCGTAAAGGGCTATGAAACATGAGGGGTGCGGAGCAATGCTCGCGCCCCTTTATGTATAGAGCACGGGTCGCCTCATGCAGCGCCACAGTAACATCCCACCAACGAGCAGACTCGCAACACCAATAGCTGCACACACAAGCTGCGCCTCAGCTATTCCGTAGCTAAAGGCCACGTGCGCAGAACAAAGCATCCCGCCCATAAACACAAACACGAAAACGATAGCTGAGGCAATTACAGGTGCACCACGCTTGACAACTTCTTGAGCGGAGTTCCATAAAAAGTTAGGGTTTCTTACATCAGTTAACATGCCCAAACTGGCGGTCAGGGTGAGTACTCCCGCACCCACTAAGGTCGCAAGCGCGACATGTATCACCGAAAACATTCCTCCAACGAGCAGCAGAATGTCAGCAATCAGCATAGAGAGCATTGCAGGGATGGCGTTCGCCAAAAACTTGGAGGCAAGAATGGTGGCGGGCTTTACCGGAAGCATCATCATGATCCAACAGGCACTCCCCTCCATAGATACTGCGCAGGATGCTGTCGGACACATCGACAAACAGAACACGTACACCCAAGGTATCATCAGGCTAAACAACTCACGAATGCTCTCAGTAAACACCTGAGGTATAAGCTCATTCCCTACAAGCACATTGCTTATCGTATCCGCCCCCCAAAAACTCAGTGTTCCTGCCACAACAATGAGCAAAAGGTAGCCAAAAAGCCCATTAAAGGCATAGGTGGGTGTATTGAAAATGGTTGACCATTCCTTACGTATCATGGCAACAAGCGGGCGGTTTTGCATGTGCAGCTGCTTGGCCAGCGCCATACGATTTGAAGGGGTGTTCTTAGCGGCTCGTGCAGATTGTACAGCTCGTGCAGACCGTGCGGATCGTGTAGATTGTGCACTCAGAGCATTAAGCTCCACATAGTTGCGCTGAACTATTTCAAGACACAGACACGCAGCTGCGACAGAAAGCAAAAGGAAGGGAACAAATCCTGCTCGATTAGCACCGGTAATAGCTTCTGCTGCCCACAATGCAAGTGGATACATGCTAGCGCCTTCGGCAAGCAGCTGAACAGTGTCGATTAGCGATGTAGTAAACACCATGCTTCCCGTAATCATCCGTCCAGAGACCACCATGACCAGCGCTACTGCGATTAGACAAAGTACGAGTGAAC
>CAYTTI010000135.1:0-3210 GCA_964440675.1 uncultured Coriobacteriaceae bacterium | reverse complement strand
TCATCGTGCCTGCACTTCCCTAGTCTCGGTATCAGTTTCAAGCTGAATTAAGTCCCACAGGTAGTTCGCCTCACTTACGGGAAGCTCAACGCCATAACCGTTCGCAATGGACACAAAACAGCCGCGTATTTTTACGATGAAATCTGGATGTTCATACGCAAAAGCTTCCGGGTCGCCGTAATTCAAAACATCCTTGGTCACCAGGCGCTCTATGAGGTAACCCACATGCATGTAAAGACGTGTCAGCGCTCCGTAGGAAAGGGTTAAGTTGAGTGTTCTTTGTAGACTCTCTATAAAGGTGGTTACCAAACCCATCAAATGCTTAGGTTCAAGGATGGTGAGATGGCTCATGAGGTTTTCAAGCGAGAAGTTGCGCACCAAGTTGCCTCTAAACTCGGCGAGCTCACCTGGTGAAAGATATTTTTCAAGCCCAAAGCTTGCATCTTGATTCATGATAGAAGCCCGGGTGTCCAAACTACCTACGAGCTCGTCTATCGCTAGGTAGCGTACGTCTTCAAGTTGGGGATCGTTTGTTCCCAGCGCAAAGAGGATGTCTCTGCCTTCTAGCTCGGCGAGTTTGGGACCATATCGCAGAAAATCGAAGTAGTCAACACCGATAATTTCTACAGGAATTTTATGCGGCAGGCTGGAAATTAACAGGTCAACAATGCGCGCTGCCGCTATTGCTCCGTTTTCGGAGAGAACAACAATGCAGCTGGTATCGCTCTGGCTTCTCACAACAGAGTAGCGAGGCGTACCCACCTCAGCAATGCGCTGACAAATAGCCTCTACACTGGTGTTATCTAAAATCATGGAGCCCGCTTCTAGGGCAAGCGGCGTAGAGATATTGTTTATCACACCCACCGTAATACCCAGCGATGAGGCAAGCGTCTCTCCCATGCTCTCGAGTGAACCCATATCGACCATAACGAGCACTTCGCGTGGTGGAACGGGATAGGCCAAAAACTCTTGGAGGCGCGCCACAATCTCATCGCTTTGTACATCGATAGGCATATCGAGCGCATCGAATACGTGAGTTGAAAGCAAGGTGTTAACCGAATCTGCAATAGAGCTTGCAGTAGAGAGTCCGTGAGCAACGATAACGCCCAGGATTCGTTCCGTGTTGTTTGAGCCAAGGTACCAATTAAGGTACAAGGAGAACACCGCCTGGAGAACAGAATTCGAGTGCTTGCCCACGGTGTTGTGCACATACTGATTCAAACGCACTAACAGTTCGTATTCCCTTGCAAACTTTTGCTGGACAAGCCGCGAGAACCTGTCTACCAGCTCTTCATGCTGTGTGTACCAAGTGGCAACCACGCTGCTAAAGGTGTGGAAGAAGTGCGTGCAGCTTTGATACTGGACAGCAAAGTTTACCGGCTCCCGCATGCCAACACGAGCAAAAAAGCTCCGAATAGCGTCCGACATATCATGTTCGGCAAACACGTTGACGCCCAGCTTAAGGGTCTGTGCGCGCTGTACCAAATCTAGAAAGCTGGTGAGGGCTTCTTTTACTTGTAGTTCGGCCGAAGCTTCCCCGGTGCACACTTTCATGAAGTCAAGCAGTGCACTAAGGGCAACAATTGAGCGTTGATGAGGGTTATATGCAGCTACGTCTATAAGTTGCGCTACATCATTGCTGTTTGAGACAGTAAAGGCAGGGTAGGCACCACGAGGAATGTATGAAGGAAACACTCGAAGTTCATCTTCTGCATCCACAAGAGCTTGAGCGCACATCAAACGAATGGTTCGACCTAGTCCCGTGAGATTATCGTAAAAGCGCGCTTCCAATAGGTAACGCACAACTGAACTACTCACCTTAACGGGATAGCCAATGCGCTCACCTTCTGCCTTGAAATAGGCAAACACCCATGCTTCACGCTCGTCAGGACGCAGCTCATGATACGAAGGAACCGCGCACGCCATAGGAGCCTTATTCATCCACGGACGTGCCTTGACCTCTGCAATATTGTCGGAAAACACCAAGAACAAACGCGACGTAGCCTGTAGCTGTAAACGAGAGCCTGCACCCGTACCATCCACCTCTACCAGGCTACCTATGTCGTAGTAGCTTAAAAGATGCTGCACATCCTCATTGGACAAGCATTCCGCATGTATTACCCAGAACAACTTGGTTTCGTCGCTGTAGAGCTCACCTTGGGCAGGGTTATCCGGAGTGCCCAATAGGCGGGTAACAACCTGTTCTGTATCCACACTCGCATCGATAGTTACTACACAAGAGAGGTTCTTTACTACCTCCTTGGAAACACAAAACTTACTCAACAGCGCACGCAGGCGATGCTTGCCGGTGCCTGCCTCACCAACGAGTATGTAGGGCAGCCCTTTGGGCGGATACATAATTGCCGAGCAGGCTCGCTCGATAACTTCATGCAGCGACCCGTTCGCCCCTATCATTTCATCAAATATGGACTGGCTGCTACGTAGGCGCGCTAAATGCTGTACAAGCTCCTCAACGCTTATATAGCTGTGTTCTTGCAGCTCGCCACCAACAGATCCCTCCAGCGCACGCCGGCTATAAAACATCACTGGTCGGGTTGCGACCTTTATCAAGCTTTCTTCATCGTGAAGCTCATTTAAGTATTGGCTTGCGAGAGAGCGACTTATATCGAGCGCATGGGCAACTCCAAGAGCGCTAAAGTGGGAGGCATCATGTAGATCGTCCTCGTCCGCAGATGTCGCTCTATCTATGTAGCTGTATATGCGCTCTTTGGTGCTTTCCACAACGCAACCTCCTTGCGTCTTAAGGCTAGGCTTGTGAATTGTTCATGTCAGAAGTGTGGTGTTTATTTGCAGTATCTACTACCCCTCACCAGAAGCACGCTGTGCTCAGTGGTCTGTCGGGCTAGTGTCGAGCATGTCTCAACACTGCCATACTTGACACAGCTAGCAAAAAGCGCCGGCTTGCGCCGGCGCTTCCAAGCAATATCTGTTGTTGACTACTACGTGCTACAAGGTCACCTGCAGTGCGTTCCGTCTATGCACTCTGCGCTACGCGCTGCACCCGTCATAGCAAAGCAAGCAAGCTACAAGGTCATCTACGCGCTTTGCTCCGCGCACTCTGCCCTATGCGCTTTGCTCAACCATGGCAGCAAAGCTGTCAGCTTTAAGCGACGCACCGCCTACCAAGGCACCATCGATGTCTTCCTTCTCCAAGAAGCCAGCGATGTTCTCGGGCTTAGCAGATCCGCC
>CAYTTI010000134.1:0-3245 GCA_964440675.1 uncultured Coriobacteriaceae bacterium | reverse complement strand
AACGAACGATATCGAAAATATTGGAGATGCGCGCCACCTGTCTTTTTTCGAGATGCTTGGCAACTTTTCCTTTGGGGGCTATTCAAAGGCCGATGCAATCGCCTGGGCCTATGAATTTGTAACCTCGCCGGAGCACCTTGGGCTTCCCGCTGAGCGCCTGTATATGACGGTGTTTGAAGATGACGATGAAGCCATTGAGCTCTGGCACGAACAGGGGGTTCCCTACGATCATATTTCGCGCCTGGGAGAGCAAGACAACTTTTGGGCAGCAGGGCCAACCGGTCCGTGTGGGCCGTGTTCCGAGATCTATTACGACCAGGGTCCTGAGTTTGAAGGAGAGGCTCCGGGCGACGAGGGAGACCGTTTCCTCGAGTTTTGGAACCTGGTATTTACCCAGTACGACCGTCAAGAGGATGGCTCGCTTCCCGATTTACCTCAGCGCAACGTCGATACGGGTATGGGCTTGGAGCGCATTGCTGCAATCATGCAGTCGGTAGGCTCAAACTATGAAGGTGACCTCTTGCGTGGCCTCATTGGCGTAGGGGAGAAGCTGGCCGGATTTGAGTATGGTACGAACAGCACGCATGATCGCAGTTTGCGCATCTTAGCCGATCATAGCCGTGCCCTTACCTTCCTTATTGCTGATGGCGTGCTTGCTTCTAACGAGGGTCGTGGCTATGTTTTGCGTCGCCTGCTGCGCCGTGCGGTATTTCATGGTCGGCTTCTTGGGATAGAGGACGCCTTCTTAAACACCTATGTCGATGAAGTGATTGCGGCTATGGGCGAGGCCTATCCCGAGCTGCGTGAAAACGAAGCACTCATTCATAGCATTGTCGATGCAGAGGAACATCGCTTCATCACAACGCTTGGCACCGGGCGCGAGCACCTCGATGAGGCGCTGGGCAAGCTCGGCGAGGGAGAGGCACTGTCGGGTGAGACCGCCTTTACCCTGCATGATACCTACGGATTCCCCATTGACCTTACCTGTGAGATCAGCGAGGCGGCGGGGCACCCCGTCGACATGGATGGCTTCAATGCACACATGGAAGAGCAACGAGAGCGTGCACGTGCTGCGACGGAGCGTGAGGCGTGGAGCACCTTTAACGACGTATGGGTTGCACTGTCTAGCAAGTTGGCTCCCACGGAGTTTATAGGCTACGACTTTCATGCCACCTACGACGCCCACATACAGGCCTTGGTAGTAGGAGATGCCGAGGTGGGTTCTGTCTCCACCGGCGACGAAGTGTTGATCGTGGTAAACAGAACGCCCTTTTATGCCGAGATGGGTGGCCAGGTTGGCGATGCAGGTACCATACGGAGCGAGACAGCCTGCCTTAAGGTGAACAATGTCTCGGTTAAGGGCGATGGCCTGTATGCACACAGCTGTATTGTGCTTGAGGGCACGATTATGGTGGGGGATAAGGTATCCTGTGCCATCGACGTGCAACGCCGCGAGCTGATACAGCGCAATCACACGGCAACGCATCTCTTGGACGCGGTACTTAGGGACGTGTTGGGTGAGCATGTAAACCAGGCGGGCTCTTTGGTTGGCCCCGATAGGCTGAGGTTCGACTTTACCCACTTCGAGGCGGTAACACCCGCGCAGCTCGACGAGATAGAGGCTCGCATCAACGCTGAGGTATTTACCAACGACCCTGTTGTCACTCAGGTCATGCCGCTTGAGGATGCCAAGGCATCGGGTGCTATTGCGCTGTTTGGTGAGAAGTATGACGATATGGTTCGCGTTGTGTCGGTGGGCAACTTTGAACACCCCTTCTCAAGCGAGCTCTGTGGTGGTACCCACGTAAAACATACCTCTGAAATCGGCTTCTTTAAGATTGTGTCTGAAGGTTCGGTCGGTGCGAACGTGCGCCGTATTGAGGCGGTAACGAGCACCACTGCGCTTGCCTACGTGAATGAGCGGATGGCCGAGCTGAACAGCAGTGCTGCTGTGCTTCACTGCGCACCGCTCGAGGTACACAGCAGAACACGGGCGCTTTGCGAGCGCACGCGCGATTTGGAAAGCAAGCTTACCGAGGCAATGCGCAGTGCTGCGACAGAGGTGGCGAGAGCGCTGATTAAGCATGCCTTTGAGGTTAACGATTACCGCTGCGTTATCGATCGCATCAGTGGGGTGAGCGCGAAGGAGCTTAGAGGCGTTTGGGACACCATCCGTAACTGTGCCGGAGGTGCGCATATTGCCTGCGTGTTAGCGAGCGAAACCCTTGATGGAAAGGTTGCCCTGCTTGCCGCGGGGACAGCAGATGCTGTTGCGTCGGGATTTAATGCAGGATCGATTATTAGCTCCATCGCAGAGGCCGTAGGCGGTCGTGGTGGCGGGCGTCCGGCCATGGCACAAGCGGGTGGCAAGGATGCGGAGGGCATAGAAGAGGCCTTAACTATTGCGCGCGAGTGGTTGCAGTAGTGGCTCCAGTTGAATCGTCATGCTCATGCGCGCACTTGCACTCGACATAGGGGATGTTCGCTGTGGAATTGCCGCAACAGATGTTTCGGGCAGCATCGCAAGCCCGGTGTGTGTGTTGCCCCTGCATGCGGTAGTGGAGGGTGCTCCTGCATGGCGGCGCATCTTGGAGGACTATGAGCCCGAGATACTCGTGTGTGGTTTGCCCACAACGCTCGCGGGTAAGGAGGGTTCGCAGGCAGCACACATACGTGAACTTGCCATGAAGGTATCCCAAAATTCCCAGCTTCCCATAGAATTTGTTGACGAGCGACTTTCCAGCTTAGAAGCGAAGCGCATATTGCGCGAGCGTGGACTTTCCGAGCGTGCTATGCGTGGCAAGGTGGATATGGTTGCCGCCTCACTGTTCTTGCAAACATGGATCGCACGGTACAACGCTACATCACAACGCGAGGTGACATGACATGCCACGGTTTTTTCGCCCGGAACACTCAAACGTATCGAGACGCTCAGATGTATCGAGAGATTCGGATTTGTCGGACGCCTCGGATTTATGGGATACCTCGGAGTCAGGGTATGTCACATCAGAATCAGCATATGCCACATCACAGGATATAGCCGATCCTGACGAGCTGATCGATTATGACGAAATACCCTCAGGTGCGTACGATGAGTATGATGATGAGGGGGATGCATACGCTTATACGGAACGCGACTACTACGATACGGAACGCGACTACTATACTGCGGAGCGCAACTACTACAATGCGGGACGCAACTACTATACCGACGAAAGGGGCACAGGGTACCCCCGTCATAATAC
>CAYTTI010000133.1:0-3308 GCA_964440675.1 uncultured Coriobacteriaceae bacterium | reverse complement strand
CCAAAGAGGTTATTACGATTATCGGGGCATCGGGCTCGGGTAAGTCCACTTTACTGCGCTGCATCAACTTGCTTGAGATCCCAAGTGCAGGCCACGTCTGGTTTCACGGTGAGGATTTAACCGAAGCCAAAACCAATGTTGATGCCCTGCGCGCCCGTATTGGTATGGTGTTTCAGAGCTTCAACCTGTTTGCCAATCGTAACGTGTTGGACAACTGTATCTTGGCACCAACCACTCTCAAACGCATGTCCAAGCAAGAAGCTATTAATGTTGCGCGCGCGCACCTTGCGGCGGTTGGCATGCAAGATTTTGAGCAGGCAGACGTTCGCTCGCTTTCTGGCGGTCAACAGCAACGTGTAGCAATTGCGCGCGCACTGTGCATGAATCCTGAAATCATGCTGTTTGACGAACCTACGAGTGCCCTAGATCCAGAAATTGTGGGCGAGGTACTCTCCGTTATGCGCCGCTTGGCAGATGATGGCATGACCATGGTTGTGGTTACGCATGAGATGGCCTTTGCCCGCGAGGTTTCCGACCGCGTTGTGTTTATGGACGATGGCGTCATCGTGGAACAGGGGACAGCTGAATGCATGTTTACGGAGCCTAAGGAAGCTCGTACCCGCGAATTTCTAGCACGCTATCTCGACGATTGAGGGTCTCACCATGAAGGATGGCTTTGTTTGCGTTGCGGCTGTCACACCGCACATTCGTGTTGCCGATGTAGTGTACAACACGCAGACATGTGAGGATGCAATCAGAAAAGCTGTCGATGCAGGCGGTCGCGTTATCGTGCTGCCTGAGCTCTGTATTACGGGTTATACCTGTGAAGACTTGTTCTTGCAGGACTCGCTTGTTCGTGCTGCCGAGCGAGGTATTGAGCGTATCGCGCAGAGTGTCCAGCAGCTCGATGCCTTGGTGCTCGTAGGGGCACCGGTACGAGTTGCCTCTAAGCTCTATAACTGTGCAGTTGTTATGGCGCATGGCCGTGTTTTAGGCATTGTTCCCAAGCAGGTAATTCCAACCTACGGCGAGTTTTACGAAGGGCGACACTTTGTTGCGGGCACAGGCTCTGTTACCAAGATTGCGTATGCAGGACACACGCAGGTGGCATTTGGTGCTAATCAGCTATTTTGCTGCAATGAGATGCCTGAGCTTCGTGTGGCCGTGGAGCTTTGTGAAGATGTGTGGGCACCACTGCCCCCGTCCGTGGGTCATGCGCTTGCCGGCGCAAGCCTCGTGTGCAATCTCTCGGCTTCAAATGAGCTGGTCGGTAAGGAGGACTACCGTCGTGATTTGGTGAGTGGACAAAGTGCGCGCCTCGTGTGTGGTTATGTATATGCAGATGCTGGCTGGGGAGAGTCCACAACCGATATTGTGTTTGCTGGGCACAATCTCGTATGCGAAAACGGAGTAGTACTTGATGAGGCTAAACCCTTTTCCCAGGGTACAGCGATTTCACAAGTAGATGTGCAGTTGCTCTGTGCAGAGCGACAGCGCCTGTCGAGCTTTGCCTGCGCTGCCTCCCCCGAACAAGCTGGATACACCGTGCACCGCTTCTCGCTTGAGTCGCATACAACAGAGCTCACGCGCCGTATTAATGCCTTTCCCTTTGTACCAAGCGATGGTCAAAGGCGGCGCGAGCGTTGCGAGAAGGTTTTTGCCATACAGGCGGGAGGTCTCGCAAAACGCCTCGACCATACCAAGTCGAAAACGGCAGTTGTGGGGCTTTCGGGCGGGCTGGATTCTACGCTTGCCTTGTTGGTTACGGCACGTGCCTTCGACATATTAAAGCGCGACCGCACAGACATTACCGCAATTACCATGCCCGGTTTTGGTACCACTGTGCGCACGCGTACAAATGCTGAAATCTTGGCTCAACAGCTTGGGGTAACACTTCAAACTATCGAGATTACTCGGGCAGTACGCCAGCATTTTCAGGATATTGGTCACGATGAAGAGCTGCGCGACACGACCTACGAAAATGCTCAAGCACGCGAGCGTACGCAAGTCCTTATGGATGTCGCCAATCAAAAGGGCGGCCTCGTTATCGGTACCGGTGACCTTTCCGAGCTCGCCTTGGGATGGGCTACCTACAACGGCGATCATATGTCGATGTATGGGGTGAATGCGGGGGTGCCGAAAACCTTAGTGCGTCACCTCGTGCGTTATGTAGCGGACAGCTCAGACGATACCCAGCTGAGCCGTACGCTGTTTGACATACTAGATACGCCAGTATCACCTGAACTGTTGCCGGCATATCAGGATGAAACAATTGCCCAGTGCACAGAGGATTTGATTGGCCCGTATGAGTTGCACGATTTCTTCCTGTACCATATGCTGCGTCACGGCTGCTCTCCCGCAAAGGTTTTCAGGTTGGCGTGCTATGCCTATAGGGACGCACCGGGTGGCGCGTCATACAGCGAGGCAAATATCTTGTCGTGGCTGAAGATGTTTTACCAGCGCTTTTTTGCACAGCAGTTCAAGCGGAGCTGTCTGCCTGATGGTCCCAAGGTTGGCTCCATTGCGCTTTCTCCTCGAGGTGATTTGCGCATGCCATCAGACGCCTGTGTGTCCTTGTGGATGGATGAGTTGGATACGCTTACAGCAGAGGAGCGCGCAAACTGAGCTAACATTGGGTCGGAGCTAGATTGAGACGCGTCCAGAACTGAGTTGTAGCCGGATCAAAACGTATCCAACATTGGGTCGCAGCTAGATAAGAACCTACCTTGTCGGATTTCTGCTATATACAGACGATACATTATCTAAGTTCATAAAAAGCAGATTTTCTAATTCGAGTGTTATAGACGAAACATCTGGGTAATATATCGGGCGTTGGTAAGTATGGCTCGAAGCTCAATCGAACGCTTAAGGTGTCGAGCCACGTAACACAGCACCGAACGGTGTAGTCAAGGAGGTTTATCGAAATGAAGCTTAAGCCATTAGGCGATCGCATTCTGGTGAAGCCAGCTCCCAAAGAGGAGAAGACAGCTACCGGGCTGTATATTTCATCTGGTGCACAGGAAAAGCCACAGCGCGGTGAGGTTGTTGCCGTAGGAGCAGGCAAGCTCGCGGACGATGGCACACGCATTCCTTTGGATGTCAAGGCAGGCGATCAGGTATTTTATGGCAAGTTTGGTGGCAACGAGGTAAAGGTGGACGGCGAGGACTACCTGCTGCTTCGTGCGGACGACATTTACGCCATCATCGAGGACTAGCTTCGCGTTAACCTGTTTGGAGGAATGATTCATTATGGCAAAGGACATTTACTTCGGCACTGATGCGCGCGCTAAGCTCGCAAAGGGTGTTAA
>CAYTTI010000132.1:0-3312 GCA_964440675.1 uncultured Coriobacteriaceae bacterium | reverse complement strand
CGGAGGTATCGGGAACCTGCTTAACACAAACAACTGCTTTCATATGTTCTATACCTCCTTAATGAAGCATTCCGCCAGAAATAACCATCAACATGACTTCCGAGGTACCCTCGTAGATCTCGGTGATCTTGGCGTCGCGCATCATGCGCTCAACCGGGTAATCACGGGTGTAGCCATAGCCACCGTAGAGCTGTACACAGCGGCGCGTGACATCAGAAGCCGTACGCGACGCAAGAAGCTTGGCCTCCGCAGCCTCTACTGAATAGCGACCGCGTGCACCATCAAGGATGGCCTGCTTGGCCTGGGCTGCACGATACACGAGGTACTTTGCAGCATCAACGCGCGTAAGCATCTCTGCAAGCTCGAACTGCGTATTCTGGAAGGCAGAGATGGGACGACCAAACTGGCGACGCCCTTTAACGTATTCAACTGTCTTTTCAAGGGCACCCTCAGCGATACCCAAGGCCTGCGACGCAATACCAATACGGCCGCCGTCGAGCGTGGCCATGGCGAGCTGGAAGCCGCGACCCTTCTTACCGAGCAAGTTCTCCTTAGGAACAATGCAGTCCTGCATGATGAGCTCGCAGGTAGAAGATCCGCGAATGCCCATCTTATCCTCGGCCTTACCAACAGAGAAACCTTCAAAGGTACGCTCAACAATGAAGGCAGAGATCTCCTTTTGCTTGCGGCCACGACGATCGGTAACCTCGCCGGTAATGGCGATGATGATGAATACGTCGGAATACCCTGCATTGGTAATAAAGATTTTGGAGCCATTCAGTACCCAGTGATCTCCCGCATCTACCGCGGTTGTCTGCTGACCTTGTGCGTCAGTTCCAGCACCCGGCTCGGTAAGACCAAAGGAACCCAGCCACTCGCCACTACACAGTTTCGGCAGATACTTCTGCTTTTGCTCCTCAGTACCATACTCGAAAATGGGGGCAACACAGAGCGATGTGTGAGCGGACAGAATAACGCCGGTGGTAGCACACACCTTGGAAAGCTCTTCGATGGCAATGGCATAGGTAAGGATATCAGCACCAGCACCACCGTACTTCTTGGGAAGATAAATGCCCATCATGCCGAGCTCGCCCATCATTTTGACGTTATCGACAGGAAACATCTCCTCCTGGTCAACCTGGGCGGCAATAGGCTCAACCTCGTTGATGGCGAAATCACGGAACATATCCTGCGCCATCTGCTGCTCACGTGTGAGGGAAAAGTCCATACTCCAGACCTCCTTTAGAGCTGATCAACCGCGGTTTTACTGCGGTCAGCGTTGTACACATAGAAGCCCTTGCCACTCTTAACACCAAGGTTGCCGCCGCGTACCATCTTACGAATCAAGGGGCATGCACGGTATTTAGAGTCGCCTGTCTCGTTATAGAGAACATCCATGATAGCGAGGCAAATATCCAAACCAATGTAGTCACCGAGCTCCAAAGGACCCATGGGATGGTTTGCGCCAAGCTTCATGGCAACATCAATATCCTCAATGGAAGCAACGCCTTCCATCTTGATGAACGCGGCTTCGTTAATCAGAGGGATAAGGATGCGGTTAACAACGAATCCAGCAGCCTCATTCACCTGAACAGGAGTTTTGCCAATTTCCTGGGAAATCTCAACAATGCGGCTAACCATGTCAACAGGTGTATTAACCCCTGCAATGACCTCAATGAGCTTCATGCGATCAGCCGGATTAAAGAAGTGCATGCCGATGACCGGGCGATCTACGCCCTTGCCAATCTCCGTAATGGAAAGCGACGAGGTATTGGAGCAGAACAAACACCCAGGCTTGCAGATTTTGTCGAGCTCGGCAAAGGTGGATTGCTTGACCTTTATATCCTCGAACGCTGCCTCGACAATGAGATCACAGTCTGCACAGAGATCCTCTTTAAGGCCTGCAGAAATGGCATTAACGCGGGCATCTACATCACTTTGTTCGAGCTTGCCCTTCGCAACGAGACGGGCGTAGCCCTTAGCGATCTTGTCCTTGCCGGCATCTGCCCACTCCTGTGAGATGTCGCAGAGTGCGACCTCCCAGCCAGACTGCGCAAAGGCCTTGGCAATACCTTGACCCATGGTGCCGGCACCGATGATTCCAACCTTCATAAAACCGTTTTCTCCCTTCATCCAACATCAAATGGGCTGGGTGCAATAGCTCCAGCCCATTCGCAACATTACCCGGACTAATTGTTCGTGAAAACAGCCTTTGGCTTGGGCTTCTCACGGCTCATAAAACACGCCATACCCTCGACTTGATCATGGGTTTCAAAGCAATCTCCAAAAAGCTGCTCTTCTACTTCTACAGCCTTCTCAATAGGGAGGGAAATGCCTTCGTTGATCGCCTTCTTGCAATTGCGAACTGCAATGGGTGCATTGCGTGCGATTTTTTCTGCCAGCTTTTTCGCAGCACCCATAAGCTCTTCGGCAGGATAGACCGCATTGACTAAGCCAATACGCAGCGCCTCTTGAGCGTCGAAATTGCGTGCGGAGTACACCAGCTGTTTGGCCATGCCAAGACCCACCAGGCGCGCAAGACGCTGGGTGCCCCCAAAGCCAGGCGTAATCCCCAAGCCCACCTCGGGCTGGCCAAACAGCGCGTTCTCGGAACAGAGGCGAATGTCACAGCTCATGGCAAGCTCGTTGCCACCGCCCAGAGCAAAGCCGTTAATAGCAGCAATAACAGGCACGGGGAAGTTCTCAATCATGAGGAAAATGTCGTTGCCCAGCTTGCCAAATTCGGTAGCTTCCGCCTTCGTCATAGTAGACATCGATACGATGTCGGCACCTGCAACAAAGCTCTTGTCACCAGCGCCTGTTAGGATAACGCAGCGAACCGTCTCCTGGTCAATCGACTCAAAGGCAGTCTTGAGATCTGCCAAGACCTCAGGGTTCAGTGCGTTCAGTGCCTTGGGTCGGTCAATCGTAACGAGCGCAACAGCTCCCTCGACTTCACATGTCACAAAACTCATCTACCAACCTCCTTGTCTATCTCAACAATTACAGCCTACATCTCAACAATCGTGGCGCAGCCCATGCCGCCGCCGATGCACAGCGTTGCGAGACCCTTGTGTGCGCCAGTGTGCTTCATGGCATACAGCAGGGTGGTGAGGATACGCGCACCAGAAGCACCCACGGGGTGACCAAGAGCAATGGCACCACCGTTAATGTTTGTCTTTTCAAGATCGAAGTTAAGCTCGCGGGCCACAGCCAAAGCCTGTGCAGCAAAGGCCTCGTTAGCCTCAATCAAATCGAAATCTTCTACCTTGTAGCCAGCCTTCTCGCAAACCTTGCGGGTTGCTGCAACAG
>CAYTTI010000131.1:0-3319 GCA_964440675.1 uncultured Coriobacteriaceae bacterium | reverse complement strand
CCCCCACTGACGGAACCAGAATCCGCTGTCCTACCATTAGACGACATCCCAAGAAGTCGCCCTGCTGCGTGACGCGCGTATGTACTGTACTCGAAACAATGGCCCAATGCAAGAGGATACATCTAATTACTTGTGGCTGTTGAGAGTCAAGAGCCGCCGGCCACCGAGCCGCCACGAGCCGAAAGCTGCCTCGCGCATACCTAGCCCACGCATGCCTGGCGCATGCCTAGTTTTCAGGCGCAAAGGCTTGGGCGCGCTTAAGGCGAGCAAGCGTTTGCGCCTTGCCTAGCAACTCGAGCGACTCCCCTAAGGGAGGTGATACCTGGTTACCACACACGGCAACCCGTACCGCGCCGTAAAACTTGCGTTTGTTGGTGCCGAGCGCCTCAGGAAGTGGTGCGAGTGCCGCATCGATGTTTTCTGTCTGCCACTGCCCGTCTTCAAGGCCGCTCAGCACCTCGGTTGCCGCCAACAAACTTGCCTTAGCTTTGGGCTTGGCGATGTTTTTGTTGACTGATCGCTCATCATATTCCAGGGCATCGCCGGCGTACAAAAAGCCCGCCAGAGATCCAATATCGCATGTGTGCTTCGTGCGCGGCTGCAAAATGCTTGCAAGCAGGCCATACCATGCCTCATCGTGGGCGCGCTGCTCGGCTTGCTCAAGGCCAGCATTCACCAAACCAGGAAGAAGCACCGAGGAAATGTAGTCATCTTGGCTCATATGGGCAAGGTATTCGGCATTCATCCAGTCGAGCTTTGTCACATCGAAGGTGGCAGGGTTTTTGGAGATGCGGTCGAGCGAGAAGGCTTGGCAGAGCGTCTCGCGCGAAATAATGGTGGTTTCTCCATCGAGGGACCAGCCAAGAAGTGCCAAATAGTTCACGAAGGCATCCGATAGATACCCAGCATCCCGGTACTCTTCAACACTCGTTGCGCCGTGGCGTTTTGAAAGCTTTTTGCCATCCGAGCCGAGGATCATAGAAATGTGGGCAAAGATCGGTATGGGTGCACCTAACGCCTCGTAAACCATTACTTGACGCGGGGTGTTCGATAGGTGATCGTCACCACGTATAACATGGCTAATTTTCATGGCGGCATCGTCTACCACCGTCGCAAAGTTGTAGGTAGGTGTGCCATCGGAGCGCATAATCACAAAGTCATCAAGCTCAGTGGCATCGAATACGACAGACCCGTGCACAGCATCCTCTACCATCACATCACCGCGGTTCTCGGGTACCTTTATGCGCAGGGTATACGGCTCACCAGATGCTATTCGTGCACGTGCTTCATCTGCATCGATAGTGCGGCAGCGTCGTGAATAGCCTTGATAGGAGTCTTTGCGCTGACGCGCTGCGGCTCTGTCTGCCTCAAGCTCCTCGGATGTGCAAAAACACGGATATGCCTTGCCTTCATCTAAGAGGCGAGCAGCCGTTGTTGCGTATATGTCCATCCGTTCTGCTTGCGTATACGGACCAAACTTGCCGCCAACACCGGGCCCTTCATCCCAATCAAGCCCGAGCCAGCGCATAGCTCGAAGGATAACCTGGGTGTTTTCATCGGTGGAGCGTGCCGGGTCGGTGTCGTCAATACGCAAGATAAAAGAGCCGCCACAACAGCGAGCAAATGCCCAGTTAAACAGAGCTGTTCTCGCACCTCCCACATGAAGTTTACCCGTGGGGGAGGGAGCAAAACGTAGACGTACCGGGGTTGTCTGCGTCGGGGAGTCCGGGGAGCATACTTGTGTCATAAGGCAAACCTCACTTCTCAGCCTGCGTACGTGTCCAAGCTTGTACGAGAATCCCAACTTGTGCAGGAATCTCAGCTTGTGTGAGTATCGCTAAAACCTTACCCCGAATTGTGGGTAGAAAGCGACTCGTGTTAATACATAAGGTGTTCATACATAAGGTGTTGATACATAGGGGTATCTTAGACGCAACACAGGGAATAAGACGCGATACGAAAATACGCGATGCAGGGAGTCAACATGCCGAGAAGACGCGGTACGTACACGTTCACATCTGAAAGCGTCACAGAGGGACATCCCGATAAGGTATGTGATCAGATATCGGATGCAGTGCTCGATGCAGTCATCTCCAAAGAAACAGAGTTAGAAGCACAAGGCTACCGCTCTGCAACAGGTGTTGCGGCCTGCGTTTCCGATGTGCGCTGCGCTGTTGAAACGCTGGTGAGTGGCGGTACGGTTATCGTGAGTGGCGAGCTGCGTACCCAAGCCTATGTAGATATCCAGGAGCTTGTACGAGCCACGCTGCGAGAAATTGGCTATACACGCTCCGAGTATGGCTTTGATAGCGAGTCATGCGGGATCATCAACATGCTTCACGAGCAAAGTGTAGATATTGCTCGGGGGGTGGATAGATCCTTCGACGTGCAGCGAGGCGTGTCATGCGATCCTCTCGACAGAATAGGCGCAGGAGATCAAGGGATGATGTTTGGATATGCCTGCGATGAGACCGAGACCTTTATGCCTATGCCTGCTTACGTGGCTCAGCGCTTAGCGCATCGCCTTGCTCAGGTACGAAAAACGCGTGTGCTTCCGTATTTACGCCCCGATGGTAAGGTGCAGGTGTCTGTTGCTTACAAGGATGGCAGGCCGACTCTAGTACAAACGGTTGTCATTTCTGCCCAGCATGACGAAGATGCAGGCTCTCAGGTGGATATGCGCAGAGATATCATTCAGCATGTAGTTGAGCCGGTGCTGGAAGCTACGGGTATTGCATGGAAGGGTGCTGAGATACTCATTAACCCAACCGGGCGTTTTGTTATTGGTGGACCCGTAGGAGATACTGGTCTTACCGGCCGCAAAATAATCGTGGACAGCTACGGCGGGATGGGTCGACATGGAGGCGGCTGCTTCTCTGGAAAGGACTGCACCAAGGTGGATCGCTCGGCTGCCTATGCAGCACGTTGGGTTGCCAAAAACGTGGTAGCTGCCCAGCTTGCTCAAATTTGTGAGATTCAGCTTGCCTATGCCATTGGTGTAGCACGTCCCGTGTCGATCTGTGTCGATACGCATAACACGGCACAGGTGAGCGAAGCGCTTATAGAAGCGGCTATAGCCGAGGTGTTCGATTTACGTCCTGCTGCCATTATTCGCGACCTCGACCTATGGCGACCCATCTATCAAAAAACTGCTGCCTATGGTCATTTTGGTCGAGACGATGCTGCCTTTACCTGGGAACAGACGAATCGTGCCGGTGAGCTCAGGGCAGCGGTAGATGCCTTGCAAAGATAGGCGAGCAACGCTAAGCGCTTGAGCATGTTGTCCTCATCGAAGGTAGCAGACGCCTTGCGAAGGTAG
>CAYTTI010000130.1:0-3328 GCA_964440675.1 uncultured Coriobacteriaceae bacterium | reverse complement strand
GAGCTAACTGTTGCAGCCGGGCGCTCCCTGCGGCGTCCGGTTTTTTCTACGAAGCAGGAACAGAATGCGCGTTTAACTACGTAAGATGCCTGTAAAGATGTCTGTATAAGGCAGGTATACAAGGAGGAACACATGGACTACTATCACATTCCCGAAGACAGGCTTGGGCAGGGTGCTAAGATTCCGCTTGCGATGCTCGGCAGTTCGGGTGAGGTCTTCTACGAAATGGCACAGGAGATGGTCGATACGATCCGCGTACATAATGAGCGCGGTGAGAAGACAGTGTTCATCTGTCCTGTTGGCCCAACCGGCCACTATCCCATCTTTGTGCGATTGGTAAACGATCAGCGCATCTCACTGAAAGACTGTTGGTTTATCAACATGGACGAATACCTCGATGATGACGATGCGTGGATTGCTGAGGATGACCCGTTGTCGTTCAGAGGCTATATGCAGCGCGAGGTGTATGGAAAAATTGACCCCGCTTTGCTCATGAACGAAGACCAGCGGGTATTTCCCGACCCGAGCAATGTAGATGCAGTTCCTTGTCTTATTGATGAGCTGGGAGGCGTTGATGTTGCCTTTGGTGGCATTGGCATTACCGGACACCTTGCCTTCAACGAACCTCAAGAAGCCCTTTCTGTAGATGAATTTAGTCAGCTGAAAACGCGGGTACTCGACATCGCCCCCGAAACACGCACAACCAACTCCATAAGTGCACTGGGAGGCGCACTCGAGGATATGCCACGTCGCTGTGTCACGATAGGCATGTACGAAATACTAAACTCACGTAAGCTGCGTTTTTGCGTGCATCGCCCCCATCACCGCGCTGTTGTACGTCGGGCTGCCTATGGAGAGGTGACATCGGCCTTTCCTGCAACCCTTATGCAGCGTCATGCGGATGCACGTATTTATGTGAACGACATTGCAGCTCCGGCTGCCTACTAAATCGCAGTTTCAGTTGCCTACTGAATAGCAACTGGGCTGCTTACTAAATCGCAGCTGGGCTGCCCACTAGATCACGGCTGAGGCTGCCAGTGGATGATGATGTGCAGGTGGTACGTACCATGGTAGAAGGTCGCAGTGTATAACGAGCGAGGCGCAGAATACGAGCAAGGCACAGGACACGAACGATACGAGCTGCGCTTAGAGCGCCTGAGTGCGCACGACTTGCTCGATATCGTCTCTACCTTTTCTCGACTTTCCTCCGATGCCTTCGTCGTGTTTAATGAGGCCTTTTGTGTGGTCTACTCCAACACCGAGGCAGAGCGTCTGTTTGGCTGTGCTCCCTACGCACTCGAAGGGGCAGACATCCGTGAGTTGGTGGCTGCCCCTGGTCAGACCTCACTCTACGGCGAGCCTCGACTGAGCTTTGAGCTTGATGGTCCCTCACTGGGAGAGATTCATTCATTTGATGGATCGGCTCCGCGGCCGGTTGTTCTACGTTGCGGGAAGACTGCGACCGAAACACCACTCTATGTGCTGTCCCTACGCCTCGATAGTGCTGTTGAAGCCTTCGCGCAGGAGCGTGGACGCTTGGTCGATGAGCTGTACGAAGCCAATCGACGCCTTTCTGGTATCTTACAAATTGTGCTCGACACGATAAATTCTGCCAAGATAGATGACCTATTTACCCGTGTGGCAGAAGAACTGCATGACTTTGTCGATGCAGATGAGGTGCTGCTCTACATCATCGATGGAGATGACTTCCAACTTATGGGAAACACGGGCAGCATGTCAGATGAACGCCTGCCCAAAACTCTGCCGCCTGACTCATCCTTTGTTCGCTTGGCGACCAGCGGACACGGGGCACTCCAGCTACGTCTGTTACCACCCTCACGCGAGGCGCTTCGTGGCTCGCACGGTACGATGCGCGAGTTAATTAGTGAGCGTACGAGTGAGGTGTTCGAGGTCGAGGCCTGGGCGCTGCCTCCTCTCTCAAGTTTTTTTCTGGTTCCCGTGTACTTTGGCTCAGACGTAATAGCGCTCCTTATCCTGGGCTGGGTGGTTCCTCATGTGTCGCGCCCAGACGATGCGGTGTTGCTCGATGCGGTAACGCAGTATCTGTCGGCACAGCTGATGAGCGCTATCAACGACATGCACGAGCAGCATAAGCAGCGCTTGGGTCGTGCTGCCCTGCGCCTGCGCGATAAGCTTGCTGCCAAAGCTGAGCTCGATGATAGCTGCGTTCAGGAAGTGCGAATATGCATTGCCGAACAGCTGCGCTCGGTGGTGTGTCCGGTTCATGCTAACGGTGATGGGACAACGACAGCCTATTTGCCGCGCGAGGGGATAGTCGAGTTGCCCTATAGCCTCTCTGACTTGGCACCCGAGGCGGGTGAGGGACAAAGAGCAACCATTATTCCGCTCGATACATCCTCGAAGCTGCGCCAGTGGTTACATGAACACGATGAGCCCTACGTTGGAGCCTATGTTGATACGGGGGAGTATGGATTTGGCCTCAAGAGCTTTCTCGTGTTGCGTGAGCACGATCAGCGTTCCCTCGATACTGCAGAGCTTGACTTTCTGCGACGGGTAGTTGACGATGCGCGTCTGATCTTTGCAGGGGATGCTGCGCGCAGTGATGAGCGTCGCATGAGTCAAGCACTTATGAGTGGGATGCGTAATCAACTGCAAGAGGTGGAAGGCATTACCGCCCATGGAGTCTATTCATCGGCCACGGCAGACGCTTTTGTGGGCGGTGACTTTTACGATCTTATCTGCCTTCCCAATCGCCAGGCCTGTGCCATTATGGGAGATGTGAGCGGCAAGGGCGTTGAGGCGGCCTCTGTGTCGGCTGCAGTGCGTACAGCACTTGGTGCCTATGCCTGGGAGGGCTTGAGTCCTGCGCATATGGTGCGCACCCTCAACAATTTCTTGCTCGGCTTTTCGCGTTTGGAAACCTTTGCGACCCTCTTTGTGGGCATTATCGACTTAAAAGCCTCAACGCTTATGTACTGCTCGGCAGGTCATCCTCCTGCTTTGCTCGTGCGCTCGGATGCATCGGTTGAATCCCTCGACGTGCAATCGGGGGTGGTAGGTGCCTTTGAAGGTATGTTCTATCGGGAAGGCAGCGTTCAGCTCCATCAAGGCGATACGCTGTTGCTTTATACGGATGGCGTTGTTGAGGCACGTGCGACTGACGGTGCTTTCTTTGGAGAAGAGGGGCTGCATGACACAGTGCTCACCTGCGCTGTGCAAAAGTCAGTTACGCTTGCGGATGATGTTTTGTTGGCAGTGGAAGCCTTCACTGAAAACAATCTGGATGACGATATTGCAATTGTGGATATCACCTTTAGTTCGCTTGGCAATCATCAGCACTCGTGAG
>CAYTTI010000129.1:0-3334 GCA_964440675.1 uncultured Coriobacteriaceae bacterium | reverse complement strand
GAGCAGTGGCGTGAGGTCATTGCTGCTCAGATTGAGCGTGGCCTAGAGGGCATATCGGGTACTGACGCTGCTGCGCAGAGTGCACACCGCCCTTGCGTTACCCTTGCTTACGAGCCAGTATGGAGTATTGGACCAGGTAAAACTCCTGCGGGATCCACACACATCCAGGCAGTGGCACAGCTCGCCAAGTCTGTCTCGCAAGGGCTTGATGTGGTCTATGGAGGTGGGCTTAAGGCTGACAATGCAGAAATGCTTGCCCACATCCCTGAAATTGATGGTGGACTCATCGCCCTTACCCGCTTTGTTGGCGATATTGGCTTCTATCCAGATGAGTACCTGGAGATCATTCGCTTGTACCTCGATGCCGCTGAGGCCTGAGTCGCATACCTCAAAACGCCGCTGAGGTATGAGCTATGCGATATGTTGGGCTTTCGGTGTGCTAGACAAACAGTCCGCATGCTGAGCGCCCACTGTACAAAAGGAGCACCTATGAAGTTAGAGTTTGAATATGGCAACGGGTTGCTCGCAGCAGAGCTACCCGAAACAACTGACGTCTTTATTACCGGCAAGACCGTGGTCGATCCTTTGTGTCTGCCACAGGACTGGGACAGCCTCTACGGAGCAACGCTTGCAAGCATTCGTAATCCCATCGGTATGGAGCCGCTTGCAGAGCTTGCTCACCCCGGTGCACAGGTGGTCATCGTTATCCCCGACATCGTAAAGGGTGGGCTGCAGCCAACAGCCCATCGCAAGGTTGCAGTCCGAGCATGTTTGGATGAGCTCTTTGCGGCTGGCGTGCGTCACCAGGATGTGTTGCTGCTCTTCTCCAATGGCTTGCACCCGCGCACCACCCCCCAAGAGGCCGCCCAAATCTTAGGAGACGCTCTCTTTAACGAATTCTTCCATACCGGCCAAATTACCACACACGACTCAGAGGACTACGAGCACCTGGTTGACCTTGGATATACCGCTCATGGCGACCATGTCATCATGAACAAGTACGTCTACGATGCCGATATCGCCATCCTCATTGGACACACCCAGGGAAATCCCTACGGTGGCTACTCCGGCGGCTATAAGCACTGCGCCACAGGCATTACACACTGGCGCTCTATTGGTGCCCATCACGTTCCGCCTGTTATGAATCGAGACGACTTTGTGCCTGTCTCAAGCAACTCGCTCATGCGTGACAAGTTCAATGAGCAGGGCATGTTCATGGAAGAGAAGATGGGCAAGCGCTTCTTCTGCGTGGATGCCGTACTGGACACCTGGAGCCGCCAAATTGCCATTTTCTCTGGCTATGCACAGGCGATGCAGCCGCACAGCTGGGAAGTTGCTGACAAGCGTACCTATGTTCACTGGGCAGAAAAGCAGTACGACATTGTCCTTATGGGCATGCCCACGAACTTTCACTATGGCGACGGCATGGGTACCAACCCCATTCAGATGATGCAAGCAGTATCGGCGCAAGTGATACGCCACAAGCGTATCCTGTCAGATCGCTGTGTGTTTATCATTGCAAGCTACTGCAACGGGTGGTTCCACGATGAGCGCTGGCCATATCTGCGTGAGCTGTGGGAAATTTGGCAGTCGGACAAGATGAACACACTTGATGACATGATTTCCTACGGCGAGTACTTTGCCACCAACCAGGAATACATTCGCAAGTATCGCTTTGCGGGAGCCTTCCATCCCTTCCACGGCTTCTCGATGATGACCTGCGGAAACCTGGCAGAAAAATACCTTGCGGCTACCTATATCGTAGGAGCGCAGCGCCCCGGCATCGCTCGCAGTATGGGTCTTAAAACGCGTGCCAGCTTTGAAGAGGCTTTAGCCGACGCAACCGCCAAATACACCGATGGGAAACCCAACATACTAGCGCTGCCCGGTGCGTATGTAAGTGCTGTGCCCCACCTGTGCATGAAAGATCCTACATAGACCCTGCATACAACAATACTGCATAACAAATACTACGCAGCAAATACTTTGCGGCACATACTGCGCGGCTATACTGCGCGGTGACAAGAACTCAAGGTAAGTAGGTATTCCATGATTAGATTTTCAACTGACTATGCTCAAAACTTTATCCCTGAAAACGAACTGGTAAGCTACATTGAACGCCACCAAACGCTGCTCGACCGCTGCAAGGTAGGAGAAGAGCGCTATCAAGATACCCTGGGTTGGCTTTCTGTTAACGAATGGGCAAACGATGCCATTCTCGATAATATCGAGGCGGAAGCGGCGCGCATTCGTAGCGTTGCGGATACCTTCGTCATCATTGGTGTGGGTGGCTCGAATAACAGCGCTCGTGCGGTTATACGTGCGCTCGCACCCTCGGGTCTGCGCATTGTTTATGCTGGAAATACTCTCTCTGCGTGGGAGCTCAATCGTGTGCTTGACGAGCTCGATGGGCACGATGTGGTAATCGACTGTATTGCCAAGAACTTTGAAACACTTGAGCCCGGCTCGTCATTCCGCCTGCTACGCCAGTACCTCACCAAGCGCTACGGAAAACAGGAGGCAGCACAGCGTATCGTATGTACGGGTACGATCGGCTCTACGCTGGAACAACTCTGCCGTGACGAGGGTTACCGCTTTGTACCCTTTGCAAACAATGTAGGCGGACGCTACACCGCACTTACTGAGGTGCATCTGCTGCCTCTGGCCGTAGCTGGCATCGATATCCGTGCGCTGGTTGCGGGTGGACGCTCAATGGAACAGTACTGTCGCAACACCGTCGCACAGGAGAATAGTGCGCTTCGCTACGCTGCATCACGCAACATCCTGTGGGACAAGAACTTTCGTGTTGAGTTGCTTACCTTTTTTGAGCCCCGTCTAAGTGGCTTTGGTCTGTGGTGGAAGCAGCTCTTCGCGGAAAGCGAGGGAGTAGACGGCAAAGGCTTGTTCCCTGCAACCAACGAGTGCTCCGAAGAGCTCCACAGCCTTGGTCAGTTTGTACAAGACGGCACTCATCTCTTGTTTGAAACCTACATCGATATTCTGGAGCCCGGAGCAGGTGATAGCTTGATGCTTGGAGCAACCGACGTTGCCGATTACTTCGATTACCTCGACGGACGCGATTTTTGGGACATTAACAAGGCAGCCTTCACGGCAACTAGATCAGCTCACGCGGAGGTACTCCCCTGTTTTACCTTGGAAGTAGAGCGCTTAGATGTTGAACACTTGGGCATGCTGTTCTACTGGTTTGCCTTTGCATGTTATGCCTCGTCCTCACTTTTGGGGGTAAACCCCTTCGACCAAGATGGCGTCGAAGACTACAAGCGTCTCATGTTCCAAACACTGGGACGTGATGCGTAGAGGTTAGGCGTGCGCG
>CAYTTI010000128.1:0-3350 GCA_964440675.1 uncultured Coriobacteriaceae bacterium | reverse complement strand
CGTTCACCCCGTACAATTCTACCCCTGCTTGAACCAATTACTGTTACGACTCGACTGCACACCTACAACATGGTTATGTCCCAGCAGGCGGGTGCGCAACTACCGTACGTTGCACCTATGACTCGATTGCCTCGTAGTCATCAGGAATGGTGATTCCCAGCTCGTCGGCAATTTCAGCGTTGTACTTTTTGGTTACAGCATCGGCGCTGCGCACTTCCATAGTGGAGATGTCTGCACCTCCAACGAGCACATCATAGGCCATTTCACCAGTAATCTCACCCAGCTCGTAGTAGCTAATGGAAAGTGTTGCTACGCCACAGCCAGCGCAGATGCCCTCTTCTCCTACGATTGCGGGTACCCCTGCCGGAACCAGTACATTGCTAATGGCCCCAGTGCAGGATGCTGCAGTATTGTCCGTAGGAATGTAGATAACATCGCTTGTCTCTGCCGCGGCGGTTGCCACGGACGCTACATCATTTGAGTCGGCAAAGGGATATTCGGTGCAGGTATAACCCATATCTTCAAGCAAAGGAGTAATGACTTCAATTTGATAGGACGAGTTGGGCTCAGCAGAGCAATACAGAAGACCAACGGTTGTGGCATCGGGGAAGAGCTCCTGAACAATCTCTGCTTGTTGGTCAAGCGGTGCCAAGTCACTGGTACCAGAAATATTGGTTCCCGAGGTGCCATCCCAGTCGTCCATTCCAAGGGCAGTTGCATAATCGGTAACCGAAGTGCCCAAAATGGGAATGTCGGTAGTGCCGGCCTGTGCAGCCTGGAGTGCTGCCGTGGCGTTAGCCATGATGAGGTCTACCCCTGCAGATACAAAGCCGTTGATAATAGAAGAGCAGTTAGCAGAATCGCCGGAAGCATTTTGCAAATCGTAGCTTACCGACATTCCATCTGCCTCGACCAGCTCGCTCAACTTGGTTTGAAAGCCTTCCGTGGCCGAGTCGAGTGCATCGTGTTGTACCAACTGGCAAATGCCAACAGTATAGGAAGTTCCTGCCTCCTCGTCAGAGCCTGTTGAACTATCGGAGGAAGTACTGCTACATCCTGCCAAGGTGAGGGCAGCTGCCCCCGAAAGCGTCGCTGTAATAAAGCTTCTCCTATTAAGCATGCAAACCCCTTTGCTAAGAGATCTACCAAGGGTAGACCCACGTTCCAACCCACAAAACGAACTTTCATTATAGAGGTGCGTGGGTAATACGTGAAGTATAGATACGCCCGATACCGTGGCTTTTTGACAACTTGTATAGAATGGGGGTAGCCTACCGCGTGCGACAATTCTGGGTGTGTGTGCTGGCACGCCTTGTGTTTAGTAAGGATAGCGGGAGATAGCGTACATTCAAAGAATACGAGGGAGAAATCTTGCCTACTATTAACCAGCTTGTTCGTCAGGGTCGCAAGTCCCAAAAGCAAAAGCCTAAAAACCCTGCCCTGCAGCGCAACCCACAGAAACGTGGCGTATGCACTCGTGTGTTCACCACTACACCTAAAAAGCCTAACTCGGCTCTACGCAAGGTTGCCCGTGTGCGCCTTGTTAACGGCATTGAGGTAACTGCCTATATCCCCGGTGAGGGTCATAACCTACAGGAACACTCCATCGTGCTTATCCGAGGTGGTCGTGTGCGCGACCTTCCCGGTGTTCGTTACAAGATCATTCGCGGCAACTATGACTGTGCTGCAGTCAGCGATCGCAAGCAGAGTCGTTCGCGCTACGGTGCCAAACGCTCCTAAGCCTCTAGCCGCACGAATATAAAGGAGAAAGATATGCCGCGTCGCGCAGCAGCAGTTCGTCGTGAGGTTCAGCCTGATACGGTATATAACAACAGGCTGGTTACTCAACTTATTAATAAGGTTCTGTTAAACGGCAAAAAGTCCTTGGCAGAACGTATTGTCTATCAAGCATTCGATATCGTTGCGGAGAAGACGGGTGAAGATGCCCTGGCAGTCTTCAAGAAGGCAATGAACAACGTTCGTCCTACGCTCGAGGTCAAGCCGCGCCGTATTGGCGGTGCCACCTATCAGGTTCCCATGGAAGTTAACTCCCGCCGTGCTACCACCTTGGCTATTCGCTGGATCGTTGGCTTCTCGCGTACACGCAGAGAGAAAACCATGGCTGAGCGTCTGGCCAACGAAATCATGGATGCCTCCAATGGCGTCGGCGCTTCGGTTAAGCGTCGTGAGGATCTGTTCAAGATGGCGGAGGCCAACCGTGCCTTCTCGCACTATCGCTTCTAGTTTGCGAGAGTGAGGCTTACGCATGGCTAAAAGCAAATACGGATCGCTCGACCATCTACGAAATATCGGCATCATGGCTCATATCGATGCCGGCAAAACAACAACTACCGAGCGCATCCTGTACTATACGGGCAAGACCCACAAAATTGGTGAAGTTCACGATGGCGCAGCCACTATGGACTGGATGGCTCAGGAGCAAGAGCGCGGCGTAACTATTACTTCCGCTGCTACTACCTGCTTCTGGAAGGACTATGTTATCCAAATCATCGATACGCCAGGTCACGTTGACTTTACCGCCGAGGTAGAACGTTCCTTACGTGTCTTAGATGGTGCCGTTGCGGTATTCGATGCTGTTGCTGGCGTTCAGCCGCAGTCAGAAACTGTGTGGCGTCAGGCAACTACCTATGGTGTTCCGCGCATTGCCTTCATAAACAAGTACGATCGCGTCGGTGCAGATCTGTGGCATGCCATTGAGACCATGGAAGAGCGTCTCTCTGCAAACGCCGTGGCGATTCAGGTACCTATGGGCGAAGAGGATCACTTCTGGGGTATCGTCGATTTGGTAACCATGGAGGCATGGGACTTCAAGGAAGATGCCAAGGGCATGATTTATCCCGAGGCAATGGATGCCATCCCCGAAGAGTTCATCCCCATTGCTACCGAGAAGCGCGAAGTGCTTATTGACGCAGCTTCTAACTACGACGATGAGCTTATGGAACTCGCTCTTATGGAAGAGGAGATTCCTGTTGAGGTGCTTAAGCGTGCTATTCGCAAGGGCACTATCGACGGCGATCTCAACCCTGTTCTGGTTGGCTCTGCATACAAGAACAAGGGCATCCAAGAGCTTCTCGACGCTGTAGTAGATTACCTGCCCAGCCCCTTGGATATTGCCGATACCGAAGGCACCCACCCCAAGACAGGCGAGACAATTTCGCGCAAGGCCGACATTAAAGAGTCCTTTAGCGCTCTTGCCTTCAAGATCATGACCGACCCCTACGTAGGTAAGCTCACCTACCTGCGTGTGTACTCGGGTCAAGCTGAGGCTGGCTCCTACGTGTATAACGCCGGCAAGGGAGATCGTGAGCGCCTGGGTCGTATTCTCGAGA
>CAYTTI010000127.1:0-3400 GCA_964440675.1 uncultured Coriobacteriaceae bacterium | reverse complement strand
CCATGGAGGCCGAGAAGTACCTCTACCGCGTGTACAAGTACGACTTCGCCGGATTCTATTTCGCTGGATAGGGTTTGTGAGACATCAGCACTCGGTGCCCGCACCAGCGGCGTGGGCAGTGTCCTTTCCTATCACGATGGCCTCGATCATGGCCGTAAGACCCGTCACCATCATCTCGACGCTCATGAACGGTGTCCCGGATGCCAGATCGACCGCTTGTTCCGCTGCATAGGGAACATGCACGAAGCCACCACGCACCTCCGGATACTGCGTCGCAAGCAGATGGAGCAGCCGGTAGAGCACCTCATTACAGCAGAACGTACCCGCCGTGTAGGAAACTGCAGCCGGCACGCCTGCCGCGCAAGCCGCCTGTGCCATCGCAAAGACCGGCAGCGTGGCAAAGTAGGCGTCCGGCCCCTCCTCCACCAAGCGTCCGACCGGCTGATTGCCCTCATTATCCGGAATACGCGCATTGGCGTAGTTGATGCCTACGAACTCGGGCGTGATGAAACTACGCCCGCCGGCCTGCCCTACGCACAGCACCGCATCAGGCTGCTCGCCCTCAATGGCTGCTGCAACGGCGGCGGCATCCTTATCAAAGACCACAGGGATTTGCGTGAAAACCACCTCAGCCCCAGCAATTTCTTTCGGTAGACGACTGACCGCCTCCCACGCTGGATTGAGCGATGCTCCACCGAAAGGCTCGAAACCCGTCACCAAAATCTTCATGCGCACTCCTAACGATGCGATCGGCTAGAGAGCCATAACGATCATGTAGATGATCTGAGCGGTAAGCATGAACAGTGCGATAGGCACCTGCTTGCGAATCACACCGTAGTTATCCTTCATCTCGAGGATCGCCACAGGCACGATATTGAAGTTCGCCGCCATAGGCGTCATCAGCGTACCGCAGAAACCACAGGTAAGTGCTACCGATCCCACAAGCGCGGGGTCGGCACCCAGCGAAAGCACGAACGGGGCTCCGATACCCACCGTGAGCACGGTGATGGCTCCGTACGCGTTGCCCATAACCATCGTAAGAATAGCCATGCCAATGCCGTAGACAATGATGCCAACCACTGCATTGCCGCTCGGGATGATGTTGGACACCAGATTGCTGATGACGGTGCCTACGCCAGCTGCCGTGAACACCGATCCGAGGGCGGCCAGAAGAATAGGCAGCATCGAAAGCGGACCCACGGTGTCGAGCATACGGCGGGAATCATCCAAAAACGTCTTGGGCGTGTTATCACGCGAGAAGACCATGAGCAGGATGCCGCCCACAACCACGCCGAAGGTGAGCCCCACGAGCGAGCTGATATCAGTGAAAAGTGCGAAGATGAGCGCGAGCACACCGAGTGATAGAGCGGAGGCGAACACCTTCATGCCGATCTTGTGGTAGTTGCCCTCCATCTCCTGCTGGGTAGGGGCACCGCCGGTACCACGGCCAACCTGCCTAAAGATAGCGGGCAGCACCATGATGACAACGAGCGCGCCAGCCCACATCGAGGGAATCCAGTTGCCCACGATGAAGAGCAGACCGAACACACACCAAAACACAGCGGTGCCCACACGGCGCTCGTTGGTCTTGTCGCGCAGGTTGCGCATGCCCGCATACAGGGCAACTAAGCCGATAAGGATATAGACGATCTCGAGCAGCTTATCGGAGAGCGTGTTGTCGACGCTCGTGAAAAACGCAATGAATTCTGCCATGGCTACTCACCATCCTTCGCGGTATCCGCCGATGCCGCTTCAGAGAGGTGCTCGGCACGACGCTTCATGAGCCGGCGATCCAGGATATTGAAGTAAACAACCGCAACGATTATGGCAACAACTGCGACCGGAATCTGCACAGCGGCGAGGTCGATGAGACTCACGTCATAACCAAGTCCAGCCAGAGTGCTCTGAACCAGCAGGCCACCCGAGCCGCCCACGAACAGAACCTGGCCGAAGAACCAGGCAACGTTATCGATGCCAGCTGAGAAGCCCTTGAGTTCCTCAAGGTGATCCTCCTCGATCTTCTCGCCGTCACGCTCAACAGCCGCTTGTTCCATGGGCATGATAACCGGACGTACAAAGCCCGCCACGCCACCAAAGTTGACGTTGAATGCAGCAAAGACCACGCGCACCACACCGTATACCGACACGATAATGCCGGCAGAGGCATTCTTGAGCTTGCCGATCAGAGCGGCGGCAGCCTGACGCAGACCGTTGCGCTCCAAGGTGCCTGTAATGACGAAGGTCATGACAAAGATGCACATGCTGCGATTCGAGACGAAACTTGAACCGAGCGTCTCCAAAAACGAGGTGGGATCGATACCGCCAACTACCGCAGTGACGACAGCTGCCGCCATAATGACCAAAATTGAATCGAGCTTAAATGCGAAGCCCGCGATGACGACGAGGATACCGAGCAGCTTAAGTAGTTCTATCGGTTCCACACGTCCTCCTTTCATCGGAATGTACCTGCATGAAATGTAGTCTAGAGCCGGTCTCGTTGGACGTAGACGGTACTGCGGCAGTTTTTGCAACTTGTAACATGAGGGCGGCGCGCTTGTGCGCACTGTTATACGCAGCTGAGCCCTGAGCTGATGCAACAATTATTCGCTCCTGCTAGATCTTTGTATTGCCCGCGTAACCGTCATCTCCTGCTCATGGCCAATCTCACACATCTGATCGCCAGCTAAAGGTTCTCGCCCCAAAGCCTCATGTTCGACATCGCATACAACGGGACATTCCTCATCCAATCTTGCTCACGGTATCCCGAAAGGCTAAAACGTACAGAGTTGATTTCTGGATGAGAATTCTTGAAAGCACGAAGACTTTTGGAGCGTAGGTTCTCCTCAGCTTTTACCTCGATGGCAAAGACCCTGTTCTGCTTTTGTGCAAGAAAGTCGATCTCACCTGATGAGTTTGCTGCCGACCAGTAATAGGGTGTGAGCCCGCAGTCGGACACAAGCTGCTGACAAACATACTGCTCAGTAAGAGCTCCTTTAAACTCCTCGAAGATATCGTTTCCACCTATAACTGTCTCTTTATCAAGCTGAGACATCGCTCCTAGAAGCCCCACGTCAACCATAAAAAGTTTGAATGCTGTATCGTCTGCGTAGGGGGACAGCGGGATGCCTGGCTTAGATATCCTGCGAATAAGAGTAGCAATCCCCGCTTGGGTAAGCCAGGTGATACCCGACCGATAGTTTTTTGCCCGGGCACCCTGTGCAATGTGGCTAAACACAAACTTCTTGTTCTCTTGCCCCAGGTGCATCGGTATCGACCTCAACGCAGCAAGCGCATATTCGGTTTCAGTTCTGCTTAAATGCTTCGATATGTCGCGCTCGTAGCCTAGAAGGATCTCAGTTTGGATCTCGCGGGCATCCTCGAGAAGACCTCGATTAAGAAA
>CAYTTI010000126.1:2349-3409 GCA_964440675.1 uncultured Coriobacteriaceae bacterium | reverse complement strand
AGCTGAACGTCGTTGGTTGAGTGTCTGCGGCCCGAACGTCTGCGGGCTGAACGTCGTCGGTCTATTGTTCTACGCCTGAGATCGGTGTTTCAGGTGAGACGGGGGAAGTGGCCGCATCGGTTGTTGCACTTTCATCAGTAACTGCTGTCTCACTGTCGGTTGGGGTAATACTATCGGTTGTAGCTTCTGTTGTAGGGCTTTCGGCTGTATCGGTGGTAGGTGAGACGGCTTCCTCTGTTGTTTCAGGAGAGACAGCGCTGCTTGTTGCGGGCGATGCAGGAGTTCTTACTTCCGTGCTCACCGCAGCCGTCTCCGGTGTTGTTTGTGTTTGTGTGGTGGTAGCTTGCTCAGCCGAAATGCTCAGGCGCACACCAAGTCCTTCGCCTGACGTAGCCGAGTCTATTACGTAAGCAGTAATACCAACTGCAAGAAGCGCAGCGATAATAGTGAGCGCCATGGCAAAGTGGAGTTTGACGTAGCGTTTGCGGATATTGATACCAACTACCTTGGTGTTCTTCACAGGCGTACTCGCCTCGGTTGGTCTTATCCCGGTGTTTTCCACAGGCGCGCTCGCTTCGGTAGCTGTTGCTGCGTCCTCAGCCCTACTCTCTAGTGCGTCCTTCGCCTTTTCATTCCCCGTCGATGCTGCTTTTTCAGCTACATCCTTCGTTGCGCTATTCGTGTTGTTCTCCGCTGCTTCTTCAGCCGTATCTTCTGTTGCACTGTCAGTGTCGTTCTCTGCTGCGTTCTCCGTCGTGTCTGCCCTATGGATAGCCGTTACGTTCTCCATCATGGAATGCACACGGTCGGTCGATGCGTTAATCATGCCCTTGTACAGCTGTGTTGCGACGGCAGCAACTGCAGCGCCAATTGCAGCGCCTAACACACCGCCAATAATGCCAATCTTGTTTGAGAGTAAGAGTGAAGTCACACCCGAAAGCGTTGAGGCGACGACCTGTGAAAGCGAAAAGTCGTCGAGAACGCCTCGTAGGTTGGTATCTTTTTCATCGCAAGAAGATGTTGTCATGAGATTGCGTTCCAAAATCTGCGGTAACAGCCT
>CAYTTI010000126.1:0-2249 GCA_964440675.1 uncultured Coriobacteriaceae bacterium | reverse complement strand
ATAGAACTCGCATGCGAGTATAGGGGAGATACATGAATCCTCTGTGGCTGCATGGTATTTCCACTTCAAAAAAGTTACCTATGTCTCTGTATGAAACAAGTACCCTGTATCTAGCTTACATTTGTATCTAGCTCACATGTATGGTCGAACATGTCTATAGTTGGATGGGGCGCACCTCCGGCAAATCTTCCGACAGATGGCAGATCTTCCGGTAGATCTTTTTTGGAAAGGAAAGCGTGTATGAACCAACTCTTGGCCGCAAATGCTCATCGAGCCTTGCTTGCGCTTGAAGATGGCAGCACCTTTGAGGGACTGAGTGCGGGAGCCGATGGAGAGGCGTTTGGAGAGATCGTCTTTAATACTTCACTCACGGGCTACCAAGAGGTCGTAAGTGATCCTTCATATGCAGGCCAAATCGTAACCTTTACGTATCCTCAAATCGGTAACTACGGCGTATGTGAACAAGACATGCAGCTGGACACGCTAAGCTTGGCAGGTGTTGTTGTACACGACATGTGTCATACGCCCTCCAACTGGCGCAGTACCAAGAGCTTTCCCGATCTTTTGCGCGAGCATGGAGTCGTTGCTATTGAAGGCATTAATACGAGGGCGCTTACTTTGCGTGTACGCGATGTGGGAACTATGCGCGCTGCTATTTCCACGACCGATTTAGATCCTGCCCACCTCGTTGCTCGTGTACAGGCGAGTCCTTCCATTGGCGAGCACAACTGGGTAGCAGACGTTTCCTGCGTTGAGCCCTTCGAGCTTGTGACACCTACAGAGATGAGTGCCTTTGCAGCTTGCGACGTCGAACGTGCCCACTATCGCGTTGTGGCAGTGGACTGCGGAGAGAAGCGTGGTATTTTGCAGGGACTAGTTGCCGCAGGCCTCAATGTTACGAGTGTTCATTGGAGTACTTCGGCTCGAGACATCTTGGCCTACCATCCCGACGGGGTGTTCTTTTCAAATGGTCCGGGCGACCCGCGCTCACTGCCGGAGCTTGCTCATACGGTTCGAGATCTTTTAGGCAGGGTGCCGCTCTTTGGTATCTGCTTGGGTCATCAAATGCTTTCCATGGCAAGTGGAGCGACCATCGAGAAACTACCCTATGGGCACCATGGTGGTAATCAGCCGGTTATGAATTTGCTCTCGGGTATGGTGGAAATTACTGCTCAAAACCACAACTATGGCTTGGATTTCACCTCGCTTGGCCCTTTGGTGCCGGAGCTTTGTGCAGGTGAGCGTCAGCACCGCGAAGATTTGCGCTATTGGTGCGAGCGCCATATTGCGCCTGTTGTTATGAGTGAAAAGGTAGGTCGCGTTCGCCTAACGCACGTTAACCTGAACGACGGAACTCCCGAGGGGATACAGCTGCTCGATCGTAATGCGTTTTCGGTGCAGTATCACCCCGAGGCTTGTCCAGGTCCTCATGATGCCCTGTATCTGTTTGAGGCCTTCCGTCGTCTCATTGAAGGGGATGAGCACTACCTAGCCATCGATGTTCGCGAAGGGAGGCGCTTCTAGTGCCTAGGCGCAACGATATCCACAAGATACTGGTTATTGGTTCTGGCCCCATTGTGATTGGCCAAGCATGCGAGTTCGATTACTCGGGAACGCAGGCCTGTGCAGGCCTTAAGTCCCTCGGTTACGAGGTGGTACTGGTTAACTCGAACCCTGCCACCATCATGACTGATCCGGGTGTTGCTGACCGCACCTATATAGAGCCCATCACCCCCGAATTTGTCGAGCGTGTTATAGAGCGTGACCGTCCAGACGCGCTTCTTCCCAATATGGGTGGACAAACTGGTCTTAACTGTGCCATCGCTTTGGATGAAGCTGGCGTGCTTGAGCGCTACGGGGTCGAGGTGATTGGCTGCAATATCGATTCGATTCGTCTGGGTGAAGACCGCAAGCTCTTTGCACAGGCCATGGAAGAAATTGGCCTGTCCATTTGTAGGAGTGGTTTTGCCTATTCGCTTGCCGAGGCTGAAAACATCGTACTCGGCTCCGACGATCAGGCAGGCATAGGATTTCCTGTCATCATTCGTCCCTCGTTTACTTTAGGCGGTGCCGGTGGAGGCATCGCCTACAACATCGACGAGCTGCGCCAAATTGTGAGCCAGGGGCTCGATCTTTCTGCTAACTCCGAGGTACTGGTGGAGGAGTCTATCCAGGGCTGGAAGGAAATTGAGATGGAGGTTATGCGCGATGCTGCGGGTAACGGCATCGTTATTTGCTCCATCGAAAAC
>CAYTTI010000125.1:0-3427 GCA_964440675.1 uncultured Coriobacteriaceae bacterium | reverse complement strand
GACACACAACGCCAACAATTTCATCAGCAAGATCAAAGGATCCGCGCATGCGATCGAGCAGGGGAACCTCAACAACCACTATCTTTTGCGGGGTGTTGGGATCTCGTTGACGCTCCTTCTGCTCCTGCTCACGCAAATCTTTAAGCTGCATACGCAGTAAATCGTCGATTACCGGCAGCTCAATTTCTTCTAGGGTAACCGTGCGCTCAGTGGAAGCAAATGCACGCGAGGCAAGTTTCTCACGGTCAACCGTGCCATTGGTACGAATGATGTCCTCGCCGAACTCTTCAACAATTTTAGGGATGATGGGCGACCAAGGTGCTAAGGCCTGGCGAGATAGATCGTCTAGGTCGATAACCTCGGCTCCGCACTCACGCATTACCTGCGCAACCGTTGACTTACCAGACGCAATGCCACCCGCTAGATATATAACATGCATGGGATCCTCCCGTATAGCATCGAGCCACTACAGCGTCGAGCCACTACAGCGCTGAATCACTGAAAATGCTATTGTGCACTAGGATTGCAGCGTATTCCACACGGCAAACAAGGTACCTATTATCAGCGCCAGAAATACTATATACACCAAACTGATGGACAGTCCTGCCGTGAGTGCCCCAAGAATCATCCAAAAGCGCTCCTTAGCAGTAAGTTTCGTCTTAGGAGTCTCTAGAAATCCCGGGGTACTAGAAGTTCCAGCCACCTCAGAGGCGTTCGTATGTGATGGCTGCTTCATCGCTGGTCGTTCCATGGAAGAAGCAGGTTGTGTGCGTGAAGTTGAGCGCATACCGAAAGGCGACGGATGTACGACAGCGCTCATATCGGCAATAACACGCCCGTCGTCCTCATATTCGCCGTCCTCAAATTCATCCTCAAAGTTGCCCGTATCCTGTGTTTTCACCGATCACCTCTCGCTTGGTTACGACAGCGTGTGCATCGCCGCTTCATCCTAGGCTGTGACATCAGTGCGCACGTCGCTCGCCTCATGTCTGGTTGTTGTCGTTGTACAGATGGCACGACACAAAATGATCTGGCTCCAGCTCACGCTGCTTAGGGACAAGCTTTTTGCAGCACTCCATAGCGAAAGGACAGCGCGTATGGAACTTACAGCCCGAGGGCGGATTTGCCGGCGAGGGTATGGAGCCTTCAAGCACAATGCGATTTTGTTTTGCCTTAGGATCGGGGATAGGAATGGCAGAGAACAGCGCCTTGGTGTACGGGTGCAGTGGATCCTTAAAAATGTCATCGGTAGGACCGTACTCCACCATATCGCCGAGATACATCACTCCTACGGCATCCGAGATATGCTCGACCACCGAGAGATCATGGCTAATAAAGAGATAGGTGAGACCACGATTTTGTTGCAAGTCGTACATGAGGTTGATGATCTGTGCCTGCACGGACACATCGAGTGCAGAAACCGGCTCATCACACACAATAAATTCAGGGTTTAAGGCCAAAGCGCGCGCAATGCAGATACGCTGTCGCTGGCCACCCGAGAACTCATGCGGATAGCGCATCCGTAGGTACGGTGCCAGTCCACATTCCTCCATGACCTGATTTACGTAACTATTCAGCTCATCCTTGGGTACCAAGTTATGCTCACGTACTGCTTCGCCAATTATCTCCCCAATGGGCAGGCGTGGTGACAAGCTTGAGTAAGGATCTTGGAAGATAATCTGCATCTTGGTACGCAACGAGCGCATTTGTTCAGGTGATAGGTTGTAAATCTCCTGTTTATGGAAACGGACGGAGCCACCGGTTATGTTACCTGCCAAGCGCAAAATGCTACGTCCCGTGGTGGATTTACCGCAGCCCGACTCACCTACCAATCCCATGGTGTGACCACGACGGAGCTTAAACGATACGCCATCGACTGCTTTAACATGCCCCTGAACGCGGTTGAACAGACCACCCCTGATGGGGAAGTACTTTTTGAGATCCTCGACTTCTAAGATTGTATCGTCTTGTGCGTCGATGGGTGTGCTGCCAATGCTGATGGGTGTGCTGCCAACGCTAACAGTCGCGTCTTGTGCGACAACGGTTGTATCCTCAGAGTTGATCGGCGTGTCCTGAGCGCTAACAGGTGATGTAGTTGTATGCTCAGCCATTTAGTGCTCCTTCTCATCCTGTGTTTGTCCACGCTCGACAAGGTCATCAAGCACTGCCGACGTTTCACGCGCTGCATCTTGTGTAGCGTTATCCATATAGCGATAACAGTTCACGCGATGTGTGGGTGAGAGGCGCACCTCATGAGGGTATTCACCATCGCAGTTCTCAACACATAGTTCGCAACGATCCTTGAAATAGCAGTAGTTGGGCATGTCCACCGGGTTAGGTACCTTGCCAGGAATGGAGTAGAGGCGATCGACCTTTTTTCCTACTACCGGCTTGGAGGCCATAAGGCCAATGGTGTAGGGATGTGCAGGGTGGTCAAAGATTTCCTCAGCAGTACCTTGCTCGACTATGCGGCCTGCGTACATAACTACCACGTAGTCGGCCATCTCGGCTACAACACCAAGGTCGTGTGTAACGAGGATGATGGAGGAATTGATACGCTCCTTAAGCGAACGCAGCAAGTCGAGAATCTGTGCCTGAATGGTTACGTCAAGCGCAGTAGTTGGCTCATCAGCAATGATGATGCGTGGGTTGCAGGCTAAAGCTATAGCAATCATGATGCGCTGACGCATACCGCCGGAAAGCTCATGAGGATACATAGCGTATACGCCCTCGCTGTTGGCGATGCCCACGGTTTCAATCATCTCGATGGCGCGTGCGCGGATCTTCTCTTTAGGCCACTGGCTGCCATCGTGCAGGGCAATGACTTCTTCGATCTGCTCACCTACCCTGAACACTGGATTGAGGGAGGTCATGGGTTCCTGGAAGATCATGGACACCTCAGAGCCACGGATTGTCTGCATGATCTCCTCAGGTGCCTTTGCTACATCTATAACATGGTCACCGAGGTTAAGACGGATAGCACCCTCTACAATTTGGCCTTGTGGCCGCTGGAGTAATTGAATGAGCGACAAGCAGGTAACGGATTTACCGCAGCCCGATTCACCCACTACACCTACCGTCTTGCCTATGGGAACGTCGTAACTTACGCCGTCGACCGACTTAACGATACCGGTGTCGGTATAGAAGTAGCTATGAAGGTTATCGAACTCTACGGCGTTGTTGGGATCGCGCATATCACAGCTGTATTCAGTGGGGTCAACATTCTTACGCGTGCGCTGGTCTTCGTATTTTTTGGTGATACGGGAGTTCTCTTTAGAGATACGACGAGATTCTTTTGCGGAAAGGTAACCCGTCTCTTCATGAGGCGTTTTGATGTCAAACATACGATCCCCTCGCCTAACGGCTCATCTTGGGATCAAACGCGTCACGCAGACCGTCGCCCACAAAGTTAAAGCCTAAAACCGTA
>CAYTTI010000124.1:0-3468 GCA_964440675.1 uncultured Coriobacteriaceae bacterium | reverse complement strand
AGTTGAAAGAGTTGCCAAGATGCTCTCTGAGCATGGTGGTCTTACCAACTTGGCGAGCTCCTGTAACCAAGACGACTTTGCCTTGCTTGAGCATCTTGTCGACGCTGCCTTCAATTTCCCTAGATATGTACATAGCGCCTCCCACCGTTCGATAGAAGGCATTATCGCAAGTGGTTTTTATTGTGTCAAATTTGGGAATCATATTCCCAAATTTATCCGTGCGCGTATTAAATTTAGCTGCGCGATGCACGAATGACATCGTTCAAATTGAGACCGCAGAGCATCCAAAAGTCGAGGTATCAGAGTAGATGAATTGAGGAATAACTGCACAGAAGCGTGCCTGTATGCTCGAGTGTATTTGTGATGTCGATAACGGCACTCAGGCCGTAACTTTGTGATGTCGATAACGGCACTCAGGCCGTAACGTGTTTGCCCTAGCGCTCCTGAACCTCTTTGCCGGTCATGTGCTCAATGAGAATCTCGTACATCTGTACTGCTTTCCCGCTGCGAGCAATCTCCTCATCAACCATCTGCTCGTTGGGATAGAACTTCATGGCAAGTCGCTTAAGCGATGTCATGGTTTCCTGTTGACCCTCGATCGGATGACAGCGTCCGAACACGACCACGCTCTGTAGATACGGTGCCCATGGCTCATCCCTAATCATTTCTTCTCCGATAACGGTGAAGCACACCTTGTCACAGCGCTGTAGTGCGTCGACTTTGTGTCCCACACGAGACCCGTGAAAGTAGATCCTCTCACCTTTCTCGTCGTACCAAAAGTTCACCGGTATCGCATATGGGTAGCCATCGTCTCCCTGCATAGCCAGGACACCCCTGCGCGCGCTATAAAGCAACTCTTTGCTTGCTTCGATGCCAATGGCTCGCTTCTTTCTCCTAAGAGGTCTGAACACGCCTTCCTCCTCATTTGTCATTGCCATTGCTAATGCACACGTATGAACAGACTAACCCGTACGCACTTCCGCATCGTAAGCAGGATTGACAGCACCGGAACAATGTTGCAGCAGCAATGTTATTGCAGCAGCAATGCCAATCCCGCCTGAGCCGTCGCCATGAGCGGGCATAGTATGAGCGACCACTGGAGCAGATGCTCCGGCAGAGCATAGCTCTTCATCCAAGCTTTGAACTCATAGCCGGGGTGCCCTTCGGTTCCTGGAATGATGAAACGATGCTTTGCTTTCCTCTGTATCAACCAAACATCTAGTACGAGCAAGTCGCAGAAATTGATGATCATCCACTGGATATACCCCGTCAAAGCGAGATGCCAAAACCCTGTTGTTCCGCCCTCCACAGCGCTGATTGCACCGTAAAGAAGGAGAGGCAACAACTCCCCAAAGCAGATCCAAAGCCAGTAGAAGTAGATTTCGTTCTTTGTCGGGGCGTCCTTTGCCGTCTTGATAATGGCGGGTGGATAACAGGGGAACATCAGCCGAGGCTTATACAGTGCCACCGCTGCAGCGAACAGATTGAAATAGGCCGCCATAGCAAGCCCATCCATGATAGTACGCGTCCAGTTCACAGCCACCCTCTCAACAGCCACCCTCTTATTGCGCGCAGAGCCAGATCGCCCAGATAGGAACAAGACAGGAACGGCTCGCTATCCAGTCCATTCAAAGACCATGGTTGCTTGGATTCTATCTCCCCCACCAAGACCCCTGCTTCCGCCACCAGCTGTCGATATGGTGTGCAGTCGATATCCCTGCTCTGCCTGTTTGTTGATGACGTACTCAAGCTCTGTAAGGTTCCCCGAGCCAGTGCCGAGAAACTTTTCCTTGAGCGTTACTTGCAATACAACATAACGGTATGCATTGCCAGATGCTGTGGAATACGATGACTCTTGCTGAACTTTATCCATGAAACCCATGTAAACGTCACCTGCCTTCTCGTGTCCGACTATGCGTCAACAAAAGTAGAGTCCGACAGAACATCCGTCAGCCCCACTACAAGCACGCTTCATTCGTTATACCACGGTTTCACGCGACTGCGCACAACGGATTCTTGAGCGAGCCGCCCGTGTTGACAAGTGACCTCTGCTCCCGCTCCATCTTCGCGACATCAGGAATGGTAAAAGGGCTCGACCGGTATTTTCGAGCAGGCACCGACCCAATCTTGCTTGGGTTTACAAGTCGCCCTGGCAAGCATTGCCCGTAACGTCCGAGCCACCGAACCAATCTTGCAGGGTCTACAGGATCACCATCCATACTGCCTGCAATATCAGCCACATCAACAAGAGATGTGCGGGATAAATTATGTGAAATGGAATCAAGTATGCGACCGATTTCGCCCAAATCTTGGTTGAGGTTCAGCGTCGTACATCCGATTGAATATCACACGTTATTGTGTGCGCTTGCGGTTAGAACGCACGCGCGAAAGCGTCCCCGGATCCATCCGCAAAAAGGAGGCAATATAGACGCCAGGCACCCGTTCTTCAAGTTCAGGATACGTCTGACAGAACCACTCGTAGCGCTTTGCTGCGCTCACGTTGATCATCGCGTGATTCGCCTCCCGCCGCTCTTTCCATGCCTTCTGGAGCATGAGCTTGTAGAAATGCTCAGCACGAGGATCGGATTGCATCAGTCGCTGCGCTACAAACGTATCTAAAACATAAACGCTCGAATCGACCAAGGCAATCACATTGGCAGGAGAGGGCTCATCGAATATCGCACCAGGAACAACGATGGAACCCGGTACAACCTGCAAACAATCTGTTGTTTCATTCCCTTGTTTGTCAAGCACGTAGGTCCGAATACTGCCCCGCTCTAAGAAATATATGCCTCGTATGGGATCGCCCATCCGCACCAACAGGGTATCTTTCGGTACATTTTTGTGCGCAACAAGGCGGCACATGGTAGCTGCGAGATCGCGATCCATCCCAACCCGATCAACAAAGAACTCCGTGCAATCGCCTTCCGATCGCAATTCTCCATTGCTCTTTGCACCGGCCGAGCGGAATCCCATTGTGTCAAGCCCCTCACAATGAAGCGCTGCTCGCGCAGATCTCTCCCACCTCGCTCCTTATTCTAGCCATAAATACCATCGTTCACCGATCTTAATGGCAGAAACGCCAAGAGAGTCAATGCTTTGCGTGTAGCTTTCCCCTGCTACGGCCGAGCCGTAATCCTCCATAGGTGTAAGCGTCAACTCACCTGCAAGGACAACAGCGTGTTCGACCTCAAGACCAAGACCGAGCTCACTCTGAAAAGTCTCATTCACCGACGCGATATAGTCATCATCGAGCGAGGTGCCTTCGTACACTAAGAGCTCTATATCCGCACCATCAAATACACCCGATGTCGAGCCGACTATTCCCACGGCATCGACGATACTATCAGCGATCTCCTCTCGATCTGCAAAACCGCCCTCTGCAATAAGGGCATAAATAACCTCGCTCGGCATCAGATCAACCATCGTTGTACCGTATACCTCAATTGCCGACGAACTCATGCCATC
>CAYTTI010000123.1:0-3483 GCA_964440675.1 uncultured Coriobacteriaceae bacterium | reverse complement strand
GGGTTATGCGCGATGCTGCGGGTAACGGCATCGTTATTTGCTCCATCGAAAACCTCGATCCCATGGGCGTTCATACTGGCGACTCCATTACCGTAGCACCGGCACAAACCATCTCCGATGTGGAGCTCATGCGCCTGCGTGACTACAGCCTTGCCATTCTGGAAAAGGTGGGCGTTGCCACCGGTGGATCGAATGTGCAATTCGCGGTGAACCCAGATGATGGTCGCGTCATTGTTGTGGAGATGAATCCACGTGTGAGCCGTTCATCGGCGCTTGCGTCGAAGGCAACGGGATTTCCCATTGCAAAGGTCGCTGCACAGCTTGCAGTAGGTCTTACCCTCGATGAGATCGATAACGATATTACCCGCGCAACGCCTGCCTGTTTTGAGCCTTCGATCGACTACTGCGTGGTGAAGGTACCCCGCTTTGCCTTCGAGAAATTTAAGGGCACGAGCGAAGTGCTCTCAACGCGCATGAAGGCGGTAGGTGAGGTGATGGCCATAGGGCGCACCTTTGAAGAAAGCTTTAACAAGGCCATGCGTTCGCTCGAGCAGGATAGCTTCCTGTTGGGTGCCGACAGCTCTGCTTTGGTTGAAGATCACGTGTTTCGCCAGAGGGTGTCGGTTCCCACCCCGCAGCGCATTATCTACGTTATTGAAGCGCTGCGTCGGGGCTGGGCAATCGATGAGATTTACGATCTCACGGGTATCGACCGGTTCTATTTGTCCCGCCTGTCCGACCTCGTTGCTATCGAGCGCTGGCTTGCCGAGCGTAAGCTGTTCGACATTAGCGGCGATGAGATGCGTGCCGTCAAACAGATGGGCTTTTCCGATGTGCAAATAGCGCATTTCTGTGGCTGCACCGAGCTTGAGGTGCGTGCATGGCGCAAGGCGCAGGGAATAGTTCCCACCATCATGACAGTCGATACCTGTGCGGGAGAGTTTCCCGCACGTACCTCCTACCACTACAAGACCTACGATGCGGGTGTGAGCGAGGTTCAGCACGGTGAGCGACAACGTGTTGTCATCCTTTCGGCAGGGCCAAACCGCATTGGACAGGGGATTGAGTTCGACTACTGCTGTGTTCATGCATCCCAGGCTTTGCACGATGCTGGCTTTGAAACAGTCATGCTTAACTGTAATCCCGAGACAGTTTCGACCGACTACGACACCTCCGACAAGCTCTACTTCGAGCCGCTTACCTTTGAGGACGTACTCGATGTGTGCGATGTCGAACAGCCTCAAGGCGTCATTTGCTCGCTGGGAGGGCAAACTCCCATTAACCTTGCAGCACGTCTCAAGGCAGCAGGTGTCCCTATTATGGGCACGCAGCCCGATGCAATCGATTTAGCAGAAGATCGCGAGCACTTTTCCAGCCTGCTTGACAAGTTGGGTGTAGCCTATCCGGCATCTGATGTGGCTGCTACCTACGAACAGGCGCTCGAAGTTGCCTCGCGTGTGGGTTATCCCTTGCTGGTACGTCCGAGCTACGTGCTGGGTGGGCGCGGTATGGCCATTGTCTACGACGATGAACACCTGCGCTCCTATATGGATGAAGCCACACGTATCTCCAGCGATCACCCCGTTTATTTGGACAGCTTTCTCGACTCTGCGGTCGAACTCGACGTTGATGCCTTGGCGGATGGCAAAGATTGCTATGTGGGAGCTGTGCTTGAGCAAATTGAGGAAGCGGGCATTCACTCGGGAGATTCTGCCTGCTGTACACCGCCCTATTCGCTTTCCGACCACATGGTGAACGAGATTCGAGAGACGACGCACCAACTCGCAGCTGCCTTGGGAGTTGTGGGTGCGATGAACGTGCAGTATGCCGTTCATAACGGACAGCTCTTTGTTATTGAGCTTAATCCGCGCGCAAGCCGTACGCTGCCCTTTTCCTCAAAGGCAAGCGGAGTTCCTTTGGCGCGCTTAGCCGCCCGCATTATGGCGGGGGAGACTATCGCAGAGCTCAAGCGGGCAGGTGAGCTTCCGAGTGAGAAGCGCAGCTATGATTACTTTGCTTGTAAGGAGGCTGTGCTGCCCTTTGATCGATTCCCCGGCTCGCGTATGGCACTGGGTCCCGAGATGAAATCGACCGGTGAGGTTATGGGCATAGATACAACTTTTCCGGGTGCCTACGCCAAAACGCAACTGGCTCTCTCGTGTGGTCTTCCGCTTGATCCATCGAAGGGTAAGGTCTTTGTTTCGGTGCGTGACCGCGACAAACGAGCCATTATTACCGTTGCTCGCGAGCTCACCCTTATGGGCTTCTCTTTGTGTGCAACCTCGGGAACAGCGAAGGCCTTGCGTGCGGCAGGGCTTAGCTGTGAGCCTGTGCGTCGCTGTGGAGAGATGCGTCCCAACGTTGGAACTATGCTTGCGAGCGGAAATCTGTGCTTGATCATCAACGTACCGGGAGACTCGTCTACTCGTGAAGACTTTTACGAGCTGCGCGAGCTCGCCGTGCGATATCGGGTTACCAACGTCACTACGCTTGCGGGGGCACAGGCGATGGTTGGTGCCATACGATGCGCACGCGAGCAAAAGCTTAACGTCGTTGCGCTGCAGGATATAGCTCAAACTGCACTGCAGGATTTAGTTCAGACATAGGATATGGCTCAGACATAAGCTGTTTGGGCATAGAAGCTGTTTGCGCATAGGCTGTCCTAGCGCATCCCCTCCAGCTATGAGAGGGGATGCGTTCGTCGGGATGTGGTTGCATATGCTGTTGCGTGTAGCGCACTCCCATCAGCACACTTCTTTCAGGTGAGGGGATGCGTCCATACCCCCTTTCTTCTCTTTGGCCTGCGATTGTTCGTAGAGCGCCGTTCCCGGATTATTTTGAACGTTCATCCTTTTCACTCGACGTTGAAAAGGATGATGCTTGTTTGTGGTTTTTATGAAGATACAATTCTGAATAAGGAGGTTGTGTGTTGAATACTCGTCAGCGTTACGAAATCAAGACGCTCGTAGAGCGGGGCTGTGTAGACCTCGTGGGTGTTGCTGAGCATTTTGGCGTAAGCCTGCGCTCGGTACGCTACGACATCGACGGGCTCAACAAAAAACTCCTGCGTAATGCATCTGCCGACTCTGCTCTGAGCGTTCTGAACGCGTATTCTAACCCTATTGTGGTGCATGATAAGGTTGCGTATGTAGACGAGCGTATTTCTCACAGCTCTCTTGTGGGGCTTCTCAACGATCCAGACGATATAGGTGCAGCACCCTTACCGCTGGAAGAACGTGTGCTCGTTATTGTTTCGATGTTGTGCTGTACCGACGACTTTATCACCGTGCGAGAACTTACAGAAGAGTTGCAGGTAAGCCGTGCTACCGTGACGCGCGATCTGGTAAAGGTTTACGAGTATTGTGGGAAAAATGGCCTCGAGCTAGAGCATAGTCGCGGCCATGTAGCCAGTGTCCACAGGAGCGAGAGGTGGCTATGAAGGAAATCCGTAAGATCATGTGTGCATGCGGCTCTGGTCTTGGA
>CAYTTI010000122.1:0-3522 GCA_964440675.1 uncultured Coriobacteriaceae bacterium | reverse complement strand
CGTAGATACGACAGGTAGAGCTGGCTGATGTGGAGTAGCAGCTGAAGCAAAAAGCGTGTGCGCAGGTGTGTATCGACTGAGCGGATTCGTCCTGTCTTAAAGGCTTGAACCACCTTGTTCTCGAAGATGGAAATGGTAACGAACAAACTCTTCTCAGGTACGATAATCATGGAAAGTGGCATAGTGTCGTACTGCAAGGGAACAGATGCACGAATGCCCGTACCACTTTCGTCCACTACGGGGTAGTTGACGATAATGAGAGTTTGTCGTGTGTCTTCATCGTGGTCGATGTGTGAAGATTCCTCGTCATCTAGTGACGATTGCACAAACTCTAAGAGAACCCCGAGTTCTTCTACGAGCCAGTCCTGTTCGCTTTTGGTGGGGTCTACAACGTTGACCCAGCATCCTGAACAGGGAGCCTCAACTGTCTCGATAATTCCACCGTCACGGGTTAACAGACACTCAATCATGTTTACACCGCCTTCCATATGTTTATGGGATCTCGAGCTGACTAATCGTAACAAATACAGGCATGAGCGTGCACATTGTGGCAATATCGTTGTCGTAGTGAAAGACCTAAGCGTCTGTAAGTTTCTTTGCTCGTTCTTGCAAAGGTGAGGTAGGTCGCCGCTTGTGTGGTGACCTGCCTCGCGTCTCTTTTGACCTGGGGGTTTAGATGGGAAAAGCGGTTGCTACAATCTTGAAGGGCCTCATCTTTTTTGTGGGATGGGCAGTCTTGGTCGCAGTGCTTGATGTCGATCTTTACCCTGAAACTCCGGCAGTGTGGCGATTCTTTGCAGAGTTGATCCCACTTGCGCTATTAGTTGCCTTCACCATCGTGTTTGTGTTGCTTGAAATGATAAGGAAAGGGGATGTACCCCGAGCGATGGTACCGATTAGAAGAAATGCAGCGCAAGGAGCAGTAGCAGGCTTCCTCATTGGGCTCGTTTGGATTGAGACAGCCGCGGTAATTCTTCTGTTGAGCAATCAGATAAGCATTGTTGGGTCAAGCGAAGTATCCTTTCTGTGGCTTTGGATTATTTCGGCATGCATAAATGTAGTCACGCAAGAACTGCTGGTGAGAGGCTATTTGTACCAGCTGGTGAAAACAAGATACGGCCTGCGAATGGCAGTAATAGTTACAACGCTTTTATTCACTGCCTTTCATGGTGGCATCATTGAGGTTGGGATCATGCCCACAATTAACCTAATCACCATGTGCTTGTTCATCACTGCTTTGTATGAGGCAGAGGAAACCATCCTTGCCCCCATCATGGCTCATGCAGTATGGAATGTTATCGGAGCGATCGTGCTTGGCGGGGTAAGCCTAGCTGACGACTACCCGAGCCTGTTTTTGGCCGCTGCATCCGACAACGTCCTTGTGTCTGGCGGCAGCTATCTGATTGAAGGCAGTGTTGTCGTGGCCGTCATCAATATAGTTTTGATGCTTGTGTTCTACCTCATATATAGAAAAAAGGTACGTACCCAGAAGAGCTAACTCAGAAAAGGCAGACGCCTAGAAGAACATACACCCAAAAGAGCTAACTCGGAAAAGGTACGTACCCAAAAGAACTAACTTGAGCTTTCGTAGGTAAAGCGTTCCCAAGGAATATCCACCTTCGCGCCGTTGGAAATGATGTCATCGATGTGGCACAGCAAGGGGAACTCATCCAGATCGATTTCACCGCGTGATGCTTTCACACGAAATGCCTCTGCTACCCTGCGCGATACCACGAGCGACTCTAAGGTTACGCCCTGCAGTTGCTCAAGTGCTTCGTCTATGCTCATGCCGCGTCCCAGCAAGATTCCAATAAGGCGAGTGCGTCCGCCGTATACCGTTACATACAAGTCGCCTACGCCAACGCATAGGTTATTGAGATCAGGTGCACCCTGAATTGCCAGCGCTTGAGCCATTTCGCGTGTAGCTTGACCAAATACGGCTGCCTGAGAGTTATAGTGAAGCGTGGAATCGATGCCGTGGAGGCGCTGGTTTACACCGATGGTGAGAGCAACACCAAAGGCATAAGCATTCTTGAGAGCCACCGCACTTTCAATACCGATAACATCGGTGGTAATGGAGATGTGGTAGTACGAGGTAGCCATGGTGTCGCGCATCATGCGCAAGGTATCCATATTTGGACCACAAAAGCTCACTTCTGTTTGATCGCGAAACACCAGCTCGTACGAAGTACACGGTCCTCCTATGGCATAGAGGTCGCGCTGTAAGCCTTGCTTGGCCATCATGCGCTTCCATACCTCGGGGTAGGTAATAAGAGATCCATCCTCGAGGTTTTGCAAGCCCTTGGTAACTGATAAAACAGGTGTTTGTTCCGGAATGCGGGGCAGGATTTCGTTGCCAAACCACTCAACACCAAAGCTCGAAACACCACAAATAATAAAGTCGGCACCTTGAATGGCCGCATCCACATCCTCAATCTGGAAAAACTGAACGCCTTCGGGAAAGTCGTACTCAAACTTGGGATGGCGGTTTGTCGCCTGAGATGTATCAATTATTTCGCGGTCGAGATGGGTACCTACGAGGCGAACCTCGTGATTGTTATCTCGCAAGGGAAAGACTAAGGCGCTTCCCATTTGGCCAGAACCAATAATCGTTACGGTCTTCATAGTGTTTGCTCCTCCCTCATGTGTAAGGTACCTTACACATTCCTTACTCATATCAGCAGCTTTACTCATTTACATTATGTAGGGTTTACATTTCTTACAAAACCTTGCATTTTGCTATGACGAGCAGCATGCGTGTTTTCGCCGTGTTTGTTTCACCGTGCGCAGAGCCGTGTCCGCTGCACCATACGCAGAAAAGAGGACATGTGGTTAGTATCGAGTTCGTACTGAATGAGGTAGCTTCAAATCCATTCCTTGCCATTGCCTTAGCACTTGTTTTGGGAATCATCCTGGTAAATGGTGCAACCGACGCAGCTAATGCCATCGCCATTCCTGTAGGAACACGAGCAATTAGCGTAGACGGTGCCATTATTATGGCCGTTGTTTGCAACTTTGTGGGTCTTGTGGGCATGACGGTTATATCAACTGCTGTGGCGGACACCTTAAGCGGCATGGTGGATTTTAGCGGAGATAACCACTCGGCTCTCGTAGCTTTAGCTGCAGCTGCGGTGGCGATTGTTGTATGGGCATCAGCTGCATGGGTGTTCGGCATTCCAACCTCGGAATCGCACGCACTCATAGCAGGTCTTACGGGTGCGGCTTTTGCCTTGCAAGGGAACTTCGACGCGGTCAACCTGAGCGAATGGATAAAGGTTGTCTACGGCTTGGTGCTCTCTACTCTGGGGGGATTTGCCTTGGGCTGGGCGGTGTCCAAGGGCATCGAACTGGTGTGTGCGCACCGCGACCGCCGTCACGTGAATAGGTTTTTCCGCAAGATGCAGGTAGTGGCTGCTGCCGGTGCTGCTGCTATGCATGGTGCTCAAGACGGGCAAAAGTTCATGTCGATGGCCATGATGGCCGTGGCGCTCTCAGCGGGCTTGTCTGCAAGCGATCTCGACT
>CAYTTI010000121.1:0-3583 GCA_964440675.1 uncultured Coriobacteriaceae bacterium | reverse complement strand
GGAGGAGGAGCGCTCCCCGATCATCGTCCAGATGGGCGTAGGACAGATGTCCAAGCTTGCCCACATGGAGGATATCGTGCCACTCGTGAAGGTCATCGCCGAGCGCGTAACCGTTCCTGTAGCTCTAAATCTCGACCATGGCGGAAAGCTCGAGGACGAAATTCGCGCTATGCAGGCTGGCTTCACCAACGTCATGATAGATGCCTCTTCTCTACCCTACGAGGAGAACGTCCAGCGCACTAAGACCGTCGTAGCACTCGCACACGGTATGGGCATCTCTGTCGAGGCCGAGCTCGGTCACGTGGGACAGGCTGCCAATGGTGACGGCCGCACTGACGACATGTATACCAACGTTGATCAGGCGGTTCAATTCGTGCAAGAAACCGGTGTGGATGCACTTGCGGTTGCTATTGGCACTGCACACGGAAAGTATCCCGAGGGCTTCGTACCGAAGCTCGACTTTGGCCGACTTGCAGAGCTCAAGACTGCGCTCAAGATGCCGCTTGTGCTGCACGGTGGCTCCGGTTCGGGTGAGGAGAACCTCAAGAAGGCCGTCGCCGGCGGTATCAACAAGATTAATGTTGCAACTGATGCGTTTACCGCTGCGAAGGCTGCAGTACTCGCTACGCTTGAGGAGGATCCGAAGGCGGATTATCTCACTATGGAGATGGCTGCTGAGGCTGGCGTGAAGCAGTTCGTGAAGGACTATATCCATATCATCGGCTCGAATGATCGTTACGTTTTCGAGGACATTGATAACGGTTCCCACGAGTAAATAACGTTCTCAGGCGACCCGTAGTTCCTTATGGGTTGCTTCCTCTGTACAGGCGCATGCTGGCTGATGGAGCTCTGTGAGAGCGTCTGGGTCTCGACAGCCAATGCCCTGTGCCTGCACTGAGGAGGCGCAATGCCTCTTTTGTATTGCGTGTGAATGAAAAGGAGATGCTTTTACATGAAGATCGCACTTATCCAGGAGTTTTCTCAGGCTTCCAAAAACGACATCATCTGGGGTCAGCTCAAGAAGGTTGCCGAGCCCATGGGACATACCGTCTATAACACCGGTATGCGACAAGTCGATAACCCCAACGATCTTCCCGAGGATTATACCGAGGATAACCCTCGTCTCACCTATCTACACATCGGTATTCAGGCTGCATTGCTACTGAATTCAAAGGCTGTCGATTTCGTAGTCACCGGCTGCGGAACCGGCCAAGGTGCGCTTATGAGCTGCAATATGTACCCTGGCGTTGTGTGCGGTTATTGCATCGAGCCTACCGATGCATACCTCTTCTTGCAGATTAACGACGGTAACGCGCTGTCCATCCCTTATGCCAAGGGTTTCGGCTGGGGTGCCGAGCTCAATCTCGAGAGTATCTTCATCCGCGCTTTTGGTTCGCCCAAGGGTATGGGCTACCCGGCGAATCGTAAGGAGGCGCAGAAAAAGAACGTGCGCCTGCTCAGCGAGGTGAAGAGGCTTGTCGCCAAGCCTCTCCCCGAGATTATCCGTGCGCTTGATCCTGAGATGGTCAAGGCTGCTTTCACCCCAGCGTTCTTAGATTGCTTCTATCCCAACTGCCAGGACAAAGAACTTGAGAGCCTCGTACGTGAGTTCGTTGCATAACGTTTCGCGAACTTTTGTGAGTGAGAGAGTGCTCCCGCATCGCGAAAACAGCCGCACGTTCATTTTGGCCGGACGTGCGGCATAAGGGGAGACGACTATGCAGATATCCGAGTACATTCAGATTGCATGCGCCATCGTAGGCATTGGGCTCATTGCGTGGGTACGTGTGTCGTTTCAGAAGCGCCTGCAGAAGGATCCGTCTATAAACGCATACTCTAAGATTGAGAATATAGTGCGTATCGTGGCGCTCGCCATCATTGCGTTTGGGCTTGTGCTCGTGTTTTTCCCTTTTGGCTGATGAATGCGAAAAGAATCCGTTTTTCGTAGCGGACGAGAGGAGGGAGCGATGGAGTCCATCGTCATGGCTATCGTCGTCGTGTTCCTGCTAATCATGGGCTTCAAAGCTTATCAGGGGTATGGTGGCTACAGGGACTCACTGTACCAACAGCTTTTCTCGAGCTATCTGGAGTACTTTTGGTGTCTCACATTCAAGGAGGATCTTTCGGTCTCAAACTATTTGAACAATCGGCTGGGCGCTCATCGCATCACCTACAATGCCTATTTCGATGGGCAGGGTAGGCAAGTTGCTACATTTGCCACGGTGTTTTCAACCCGTGGCCATGCGGCAATCTGCATGGTTTCCTCAGCGGGTACGATCAGCGGCAAGGATACCGGCACGTGGTTTGCGGAATGCGACGGCAGGCGTCTAGCGATACCCTCGCCGATTACATACATAAAGCGCCAGAAGCGCTTTTTCGATAGCTTTATGAAGGGTGCTCCAGTTGAATACATCATCGCGTTTGGACCCTCGGCAGACACGCAGGGCGTGCACTGTTCGTACACCGTGCTTTCCATGCCCGCTGTCGTCGATCATATTGCTGCTAAGCCTGAGGGCGCGGTGAGCGAACAGGATATGTTGACGGCATTCGAATCGTTTAAGGAGATCGCTCAGCATGCAAAGTAAACTGCGAACAATACTCCGAGAGGAGAGTATATGGAGGCTCTGAGTTATCAGACACTTGAAAAGATCGGCTATACCGGCTACCTAGTACCGAAAAATGCTCCCGAGAAGGTCTTGCAGTTTGGCGAGGGCAATTTCCTGCGTGCGTTTGTCGATCGCTTTTTCGACCTCGTCAACGAGCGCACCGGTTGGAACAGTAAGGTCGTTATGGTGCAGCCCATCGATGGTGCCTACAGTTTTGCAGACGATATCAATGCCCAGGACTGCCTCTATACTGTGTACTTGCGCGGTCGTGTGAATGGCGAGAAGGTTGATGAGGCACGTGTCATTTCATCTTGTAGCCGCTGCATTAACCCCTACCGTTCCGATGACTATGCGGTCATGATGCAAGTTGCCTGCTCTGACGACCTCGAGATCATCGTTTCCAATACTACAGAGGCGGGCATTTCCTACGATCCTAGCTGCCAGCCTACCGATGAGCCGCCGGCAAGCTTCCCAGCTAAGCTCACTCAGGTATTACATGCACGCTGGTTGGCGGGCAAGCCGGGTGTGATCGTGCTTTCGTGTGAGCTCATTGATAACAACGGTGCGGAGCTCTTGCGCATTGTGAGGCAGTATGTGACTGATTGGGGTTGGGAGTCGGAGTTCGTAGACTGGATCGAGGGTGACTGCACCTTCTGTACCACGCTTGTGGACACCATCGTGCCTGGTCGTGTATGCGATCCCGGGGAGATCACTACTATGGATGCTGCTCGCGGCTATACTGATCCCTTCGTCGACGTGCGCGAGCCGTTTCAGATGTGGGGCATTCAGGGTGACGCCGCACTTGAGGAGGCATTGCCGTTCAAGGCGGCCGGACTTGAGCCCGATCTATTCGTGACGTCGGACGTGACGCCGTACAAGAAGCGCAAAGTGCGTATCCTGAACGGTGCGCACACGGTGTTCGTGCCCGGCGCATGGCTCGCGGGTTTCGACATTGTGCGTGACTGTATGCACGATGA
>CAYTTI010000120.1:0-3783 GCA_964440675.1 uncultured Coriobacteriaceae bacterium | reverse complement strand
TGGCGTGCGCCCCGGAACAGCTACAGAAAACTACATCCGCAATGCGGTTCATAAAATTACCCTGCCCGGTGCAATCTTTATGGTAGTGCTGGCTGTTGTGCCATCCATCATCTTCTCGTTTACGTCTATCTCGTTGGTGCAAACCCTAGGGGGTACCTCCATTCTCATCATGGTTGGCGTAGCTATCGATACCTTGTCCCAGCTAGAAGGCCAGCTTAAGATGCACAACTATGACGGACTGTTCGAGTAAACGAGGGGAAAGCATACATGAACATTGTTTTACTGGGGGCTCCCGGTGCGGGGAAAGGAACTCAGGCTCAACTACTGGTTGAGGAGTTTGGTGTAGTCAACATATCTACGGGTGACTTGCTGAGAGCCGCAGTTAAGGCTGGGACCAAGCTGGGGCGCAAGGCGCAGCTGTACATGGACAAGGGCGAGCTTGTGCCCGATGCGCTCGTTGTGGACTTGGTTAAGGAGCGCCTAGACTCGGACGATGCTCAACGTGGCTTCATTCTGGATGGATTCCCGCGTAACACCACGCAGGCGGTGACACTTGATTCCGAGCTTTCCAAGATTGGCTACTCACTCGACAGTGTGCTGCTTGTTGAAGTTGCGCGCGATGTGATCATTAAGCGTCTCTCATCAAGGCGTATCTGCAAATCCTGTGGCTATACTGGTACACAGGGTGACGAATCGTGTCCGCGCTGTGCAGGCACCATGTACCAGCGTGAAGACGACAAGGCAGAAACCATTCAGAGTCGCTTGAAGGTGTACGAGAATCAAACAGCACCCTTGATTGACTACTACCGTGGGCGTGGCATTTTACAAACGATTGATGGTGATCAGGCCAAAGAGCTTGTGTATGCCAACATTAAGAAGGCAGTCGGTTTATGATTGTTCGCAAGACCCCCGCGGAAATTCGTGAGATGTGCGCTGCTGGCTCTGTAGCCAAGGCAGCGCTTCGTCATGTAGGCAAGATGGTAAAGCCCGGTGTTTCTACCTATGATCTCGATCGTGTTGCGGAGAGCCTCATCCGCATGCGTGGTGCTACCCCCACCTTTAAGGGCTATGGTGGCTTTCCGGGATCCATATGCGCAAGCATCAACGAACAAGTAGTTCACGGCATTCCCTCACCTGAACAGGTACTCAAAGAGGGAGATATTATCTCGGTTGATGTTGGTGCAACCAAGAACGGTTGGGTGGGAGACAACGCATGGACCTTCTACGTGGGTGAGGTATCGGCAGAGGCTCGTGAACTCTGCGAGGTCACCCGCGACTGTTTGAAGGCGGGTATTGCACAAGCTGTTCCCGGTAACCATCTTGGAGACATTGGTGCTGCCGTACAGGAGCTTGCTGAAAGCCACGGCTTTGGCGTCATTCGTGAATACGTGGGGCATGGCGTCGGTCGTGTAATGCACGAGGATCCAAACGTTCCCAACTATGGCCGGCGTGGGCGTGGGGTGCGTCTTGAAGCAGGGATGGTTATTGCCATTGAGCCCATGATTACCTTTGGGTCGCGCAAGGTGGGTACCGGAACGAATGGCTGGACAGTCTCTACGCTCGATGGATCGAATGCTGCGCACTACGAGAACACCGTTGCGATTACCGATGATGGGCCGGTGATTCTTACCGAGGACGATGCAGGGCCGTGGTGTCCCATGGAAGGCGGAACTGCTACGTAAGCTTAGAGCTACGGGATGTCGGAGAAATATTGGTACGTGGCGAAATTGCCACGTAACGTGGTGATTCTACAAAGTTTCTCTTTGGTTGCAGGCATGACTTAAGGGAACTGGTGGGTATCTGGTATGATGCGAGGTTGCCTATGTGCGGACATCGGCAGTAAAGGAAGGGATTTGTGGCAAAATCAGACGCCATTGAGCTTGAAGGAACGGTAGTAGAACCGCTTCCCAATGCCATGTTCAATGTAGAGCTAGAAAATGGCAGCAAGGTGCTGTGCACCATCTCGGGCAAGATTCGTATGAACTACATCCGTATTTTGCCGGGAGACAAAGTTGTTGTGGAAATATCACCGTACGACCTTACGCGAGGGCGCATCACCTATCGCTACAAGTAAGGGCTTACGGCACGCATGCAGCATGCATCTGCCGTGTGTTGTGTGTAACAAACTGCGTGTTGAGCAAGACGGTAACGCGCACGGCAAGGACAACTAACGCCTGCGGCTGGGCGAAGATATAGCGTAGTGCAGCTCCACCTGCACTGCCACAGAAGTGTGTAAGCGAAACCGAAGGGGAAAACGATGAAGGTACGCCCTTCTGTAAAGAAAATGTGCGACAAGTGCAAAGTCATTCGTCGCCATGGCAAGGTCTACGTGATTTGCGAGAACCCACGCCATAAGCAGCGTCAGGGTTAATGAGAGGAGACCGAGAGTGCCTCGTATTAACGGTGTCGATCTCCCGCGCGAGAAGCGCGTTGAGATTGGCCTTACCTATATTTATGGGATTGGTCGCACCAGTGCTACCAAGATTTGTGAGCAGGCTGGGGTTAACCCGTCTACGCGCGTGCGCGATCTTACCGATGATGAGGTAGCGAAGCTGCGCGACTGTATTGATGGTACCTACACCGTCGAGGGCGATCTGCGTCGTGAGCGTCGCCAGAATACTGCGCGTCTCATGGAGATTGGCTGCTATCGTGGTCTGCGCCATCGCAAGGGTCTTCCTGTACGTGGCCAGCGTACCCACACCAATGCGCGCACCCGTAAAGGTCCGCGTAGGCAGGTTGGCGCTCGGAAGAGGGGCTAGGAGGACGCTAAATAATGGCTAACGCTCGAAGGAACCAGCGCACTACCCGCGTACGTCGCGCTGATCGTAAAAACATTGCTGTGGGTCAGGCTCACATCAAGTCTACGTTTAACAACACCATCATCTCTATTACCGACCCTCAGGGCAATGTCATTGCCTGGCAGTCGGGTGGTACTGCTGGCTTTAAGGGCTCGCGTAAATCTACGCCATTTGCCGCCCAAGTTGCCGCCGAAGCATGTGCCAAGGCCGCTATGGAGCATGGTGTGCGCAAGGTGTCTGTGTTTGTAAAGGGCCCGGGATCCGGCCGTGAAACGGCAATCCGTTCTCTGCAGGCTGCAGGACTTGAGGTCGCAAGCATTCAGGACAAGACTCCTGTCGCACACAATGGGTGCCGGCTGTGCAAGCGTCGTCGCGTGTAGTTCGGAAAGGGCTGGATAATTATGGCTATTGATAGGACACCCGTTCTTAAACGGTGTCGTGCGCTCGATATCGATCCTGTTGTAATGGGTCTCAATAAAAAGTCCAACCGCCAACAGCGTCGCCGTCGTCGCACCGAGAGTGAATATGGTCGTCAGCTGCGTGAAAAGCAGAAGGCAAAGTTTATCTATGGGGTACTCGAAAAGCAGTTCCGCATGTACTACGACAAGGCGCTGCGTGTTGAGGGCATTACGGGTGACAACCTGATGGCTCAGCTCGAGACCCGTCTCGATAACGTGGTATATCGCTTGGGTTTTGCTCGTACCCGCAAAGAAGCACGTCAAACCGTAAGTCACGGTCATATACAGGTAAACGGGCACCGCGTGGATATACCTTCTTATCAGGTTAAAGTGGGCGACGTAGTCTCTGTTGCCCCTAAGTACAAGGAGCTCTTGCCAGTACAGGAGTCACTTTTAGCCTCCGCCCATGTGGCAGTTGCTGCCTGGTTAGAGGTTGACATCGAGAAGCTTCAAGGTACCGTGCTGCAGCTTCCCAACCGTGATCAAATTGACGTTTTGAGCGACGGCACTATAGAGCCCCAGCTCAT
>CAYTTI010000119.1:0-3852 GCA_964440675.1 uncultured Coriobacteriaceae bacterium | reverse complement strand
GGGCAAACTCGCCCAGCTTGTGACCAACCATAGATTCCGTAATGTATACGGGAACATGCTTACGACCATCGTGAACGGCGATGGTGTGTCCTACCATCTCCGGGAAAATAGTGGACGCACGCGACCAGGTTTTGATGACCTCCTTAGTGCCTGCCTCATTCTGTGCGGCAACACGCTCGAGGAGGCGAGTCTCCACATACGGTCCCTTTTTGAGACTTCTACTCATGCCTTTGCTCTCCTATAGCTTGTACGCCCACTACTTAGTGCGACGACGACGAATAATAAGGTTGTTTGAACCCTTCTTTGGGTCGCGAGTTTTCTTACCCTTGGTGGGCTTGCCCCAAGGAGTAACCGACGGGCGGCCAGAGGTGTGGTTCTTGCCCTCGCCACCACCGTGCGGGTGATCCACCGGGTTCATAACCGTACCACGTACCGTAGGACGCACGCCCTTCCAGCGCTTGCGACCAGCTTTTCCAATGGTGATGTTCGAGTGATCGGCGTTTCCTACCTCGCCTACTGTTGCACGACAGGTAAGCAACACGCGACGCAGCTCGGAAGAGGGCATACGAAGTACTGCGTATGCGCCATCCTTGCTCATGAGCTGAACCGAGGTGCCCGCAGAGCGCGCGATGGCAGCACCCTTACCAGGCTGAAACTCCACCGCATGTACCAGCGTACCCACCGGAATGTTTGCGAGAGGTAGGCAGTTGCCAGGCTTAATGTCTGCCCCAGGGCCAGACTCAACCATGTCTCCTACCTGTAGGTCTCTCGGACACAGAATGTATGCCTTAGCGCCATCCACATAATGAAGCAGAGCAATACGCGAAGAACGGTTGGGGTCATACTCAACGGTGACTACCTTGGCAGGTACCCCATCCTTTTGACGCTTAAAATCGATCTTGCGATATTGACGCTTATGCCCGCCACCCTGATGACGGGTGGTGATACGACCATTGTTGTTGCGACCAGCCTTCTTAGGAAGTGGCTCAAGGAGCGACTTCTCGGGCGAATCCGTGGTGATCTCGGCAAAGTCCGAAATTGTTTGGAAACGCCTGCCAGGGCTTGTCGGCTTGAGATGCCTTACTGCCATAACCTTTAGTTCCCTTTCCTCCCGCGCCTTCGTGTTATGCGTCGGCGCGAGTCATTACCACTAATCCTGTTCCTGTCCAGATGGGGCAGCGAAAATCTCGATTGAGTCGCCCTCTGCAAGGGTAACAATAGCCTTCTTCCAACGACGCGTCATACCAGCTTGGAAGCGAACGCGCTTGGGCTTGGGCTTGACTGAAATAGTATTCACCTTCACGACTCGAACGTTAAACAGCTCTTCAACCGCAGCGGCAATCTCCTGCTTGGCGGCACGACGATCTACCTCGAAGGTGTACTTATTCTCTGCCATCATATTGAATGAGCGCTCAGAGATAATCGGACGAATAATTACCTGATAGGCGGAATTCATTTAAGCGAGCACCTCCTCGAACTGCTTTGCCGTATCAGCAGTCATAACCAGTGCTGCGTTATCAACGAGGGTTTCCGTAGTGGCCTCGGAGGCACCCATTACACGAACTTTGGCGAGGTTGCGAAACGACAGGTAAGTCGTCACATCATCATCGGCAACAACAACAGTTACGCGACGATCATCGATCTCAAGTGCCCTCAACAAGGCAACGGCCTGCTTAGTAGAAGGTTTTTCAAAGGACAGTTCATCTACTAAATAGAGCTCCTCGTCGCGTACCTTACCGGAAAGCACCGAACGCAGCGCAAGCTTTACTTCCTTGGAGTTCACCTTCTTGTAGTGACCATGGGGATGCGGACCAAAAACAACACCGCCGCCAGTGTAGTGCGGAGCAGAAGTGGATCCCTGACGCGCACGTCCGGTACCCTTTTGACGATACGGCTTGCGACCGCCACCGCTTACGAAGTGACGGGTTTTGGTGGCATGGGTTCCCTGGCGGGCGCTCGAGGCCTGGCAGGTTACCACGTGGTGTACGACTGGTACATTCGGCTCAATGCCGAACACGGCGTCGGAGAGCTCGGCTACACCAGCCGACTTCCCTTCCGCATTTTTAATTTCAACCTTACTCATCTTGAGTTCTCCTTGCTTGACCTAGTGGTTGTTCTCAGCCACTGCTGACCGTTAGGCCATGCGGATAGAGACGATGGCGTTTTTGCCGCCGGGAACCGCGCCCTTTACGAGCATGATGTTTTGCTCAGCGTCAACGCGAACGAGCTTGAGATTCTTAACGGTAACGCGCTCGTTGCCCATGTGGCCAGCCATATGCAAACCCTTGCGCACACGCGCAGGATAGGCACACTGACCAATAGAGCCGGGTCTGCGCTGGTTGCGCGAACCGTGTGTCATGGGGCCGCGGGAGAAGTTCCAACGCTTGATGGTGCCCTGGAAACCCTTGCCCTTCGATGTGCCCGTAACATCCACAGCTTTGCAATCAGCAAAGTCGGCAACGGTTACCACGTCACCTGTACTGTGCTCCTCGGCATTTTCAACGCGCACTTCGCGCAGGTAGCGCATAGGCTCAACGTTGGCAGCCTTGAAGTGTCCTGCCATAGGCTTGTTTACATGCTTGGACTTGATGTCTCCGAAGCCGATTTGGACGGCATCATAGCCGTCGGTCGCCTTCGTCTTGACCTGCGACACCGTACAGGGGCCAGCTTGTATAACCGTAACCGGCACGACGTTGTCATTTTCGTCGAACACCTGGGTCATACCAAGCTTGCGGCCAAGAATAGTATTGACCATGCTACTTCCTTACCTCGGTGGTCTTGGGACATTTGGCGCATACCCTATGCGCTCCCCAGCGGACCACACATCCCTGACGTTGCTCACGTGGCAATGCAGTTGCCAGCGACTGTTGCACACCTGTCGACACAGCGCCACGATCGCACAAGAACGAGGCGACGCGGGACGATGGCTTGACGCATGACAACAGAACACTCCCGAAAGTGAGCAGCCGAGACATAATACACTGCCCCGCGCGTATCCACAAGAGAGAAACAGAGAAAATGTGAAGAAGTAGAGAAGAAATTGGTTAAGTTTGGCAGCCTAGGCATGCATGGAATGAACTTTCTCATGAAGAGTTCTTGGTTGCACTTGGAGCCTTCAGACGAGAGGGAAAGGAGCTGAAGCCAGCGCGCTTGATTTGGCAAGCAGGCACGGAAAAGTGACCACCAAGGATCTGACTGAGGCAACCGGCCTCACCAGACAAGCTGCGTCGATGCTGCTTAAAAGGCTTGCTGAAGGTGGGGCGCTTATGTGGCACGGGGTCTCTAAGAACGATCCACGACAGTATTATTCGCTTGCCTAATAGTTGTAGGACTTGTCTTCTGCATCTATATGTATAGCTACAGGTTTATCTGGGTATAAGAAGTCTCAATGTATTCACACGTCCGTGTGACATGCGCTGCAAGTGCTGGATCCCTTGAGGCATTCCGCTTGCATGGCTGTTTTGATTTGGTTGTTGAGGCGCAGGCAAGGTTGTATGCGCAATCTGTAGTCGCGCCCATCTCCGCCAGAGCGCCAGATATGTGCGTTATCCGCTCTCTATAGGTGCTCTGCCTGGCATGCCGTGATGTCACACGACATACCTTGAGGGGATTGTGTTATGCGCCAAAAGGATCTGTGCGAGGAAACGAAATTATCCGTAGAAGAAAATACCCTAAGATCGGATGCTCCACCTGGGAAGCTGCGCAATGTAGCAAACGAGAGCACCGAGCGTGTCGAACCTGCTATTGAGCATGTCGAGCACGCAAAATCTTCGGTTGAGTCTGAAATGTCTGAGACGGATTCCCACCTATTTGAAACAGCTCCCATAAGTCGCCTATTTTTCCACGCTGCCA
>CAYTTI010000118.1:0-4043 GCA_964440675.1 uncultured Coriobacteriaceae bacterium | reverse complement strand
ATTCGGTGGAGTATGCTTCATTTAATTCTCCTTCATGCGAGCGGAGAGCAACTGCGAAAGAGCATGCAACAGGCGCTTATTTTCCTCGTGGGTACCAACGGTTATACGCAGGCAATCTTTCAAACCCGGACTATTCGAGAAGTTGCGCACCAAAATTGAATACTCCTTGAGCAGAGCTTCATGCATGGTAGATGCATCGGACATGCGCACCAAGAAGAAGTTAGACGAACTAGGCCATACATGCACGCCATCGAGGGCTTCCAGCTGCTCAAAGAGCCATGCGCGCTGCTCGCAAATCGCTTCTATCGTCGAGGTAAAATAGCTGTGTTTTTCGACAACTACTTCGGCTGTTGCCTGAGCAAGCACATCGATCGTGTAGGGCTGCCGTACCGCTGCAAAGGCATCGATAACGTCGGAGGCAGCCAAAATATAGCCCAGACGCAGGCCAGCCATGGCATAGGCCTTTGAAAGGGTATGCAGCACAATAAGGTTGTCATAGGTTGCAAGCAACATGTCACAGCGAGCAGATGGAGCAGCAAATTCAATGTAGGCTTCATCGAGCAGCACCATCCCCGGACAGGCCTTGCACAGGCGTGCCACATCCTTGCGATCGATAAGGTTGCCTGTGGGGTTGTTAGGAGAGGCAAGGACAACCATATCGGCATGGGCTGCCATTTCGCACAGGGCATCAACGTCTACATCGTAGCTTGCTGAATCCCGAGTACAGTTTTGAACCTCGCAGCCAAGTAACCTGGAGTAGGTCTCGAAGACGGAAAATGTGGGCGGGCAGTTGATTAGAACCTTGCCAGTGCCCCCAAAGGCCAAGAAGAAGTTGAAGATGAGCTCGTCGCCGCCATTACCCACACATACATTGCTGCGGTTCACCCCGTACCAGTCAGCAATCATATCGCGCAGGGCATTGGCCATAGGGTCGGGGTAGCGATGAAGAGCAACCATATCAGTTGCATGGCGAATTGCCCGACGCACCGCCGGAGGCACACCATAGGCGTTCTCGTTGGTCGCCAGATTAACCTCGCAGGCAACGCGACCTGAATCGTACGGCTCAAGGTCTCTAACGTTCGCATTCACCAGAGAACATACCCGTTGAGACAAATTACTCATATACACCCCATTTCCTCACATGAAAGGTCAACTATATATCGTTTGGCCACGCCAGCTCTTGCACGTTAGCGCAGGCCTCATCAAGCGTTGAGGGCAGCAGACCTTGGGCATGTCGCATGCGCATACCTACCGACAGGGCGTGTGCCCACAGCCCCTCTGAGCGCGCGAGAATCTGTACATCAGGGCCATCTGCTATAAGTCCTTGCTGGGTATAGCGGATAACGCTGGAACGACGCTGAAAATCGTACACTCCGAGCGGGTTAGAGAAACGTGCAGTACCACCGGTAGGCAGGGTATGGTTAGGTCCCGCAAGATAATCACCTAAAGCCTCGGAGCTCCATGATCCCACAAAGATAGCTCCCGCACATGCAATGTCATCCAACATAACCTCAGCATCGCTACAGTGAAGCTCCAGGTGTTCAGGCGCAATTGTGTTGATCGCATCTATCGCACAAGCCTTATCAGAGCACACAATGATCCGCCCCTGGCTATCGAGACTTGCCAAGCAAATCTCTTTCCGTGGACTCTGTGCAACAAGAAGCTCAAGCGCACGCTCCACCTCACACGCAAGCGCTTCATCACAGGTAAGCAAATAACATGCCGCGAGAGGATCGTGTTCGGCCTGTGCAAGCAAATCGGCTGCAATAATGGCAGGGTTGGCAGAGGCATCAGCAAACACGCAAACCTCAGAAGGTCCCGCAATCATGTCGATACCAACAACCGCAGACACATAGTGTTTAGCAGCTGCTACATAGGCGTTGCCAGGGCCACAAATCTTATCCACACGCTCGATAGATTCCGTTCCATATGCGGGCGCCCCGATCGCCTGTGCGCCTCCTGCCGCATATACCTCATCTACACCTGCAACATAGGCCGCCGCCAGTGTATGAGGATTAATGTGGCCATCTTTTTGAGGGGGCGTCATCATAACGGTGCGCGCAACCCCTGCTACCTGAGCGGGAATGGTGTCCATGAGCACCGTGGAAGGATAGTTTGCCCTGCCACCCGGTACATATATGCCAGCTGAGCTTAAGGGACGTATACGCATACCAAGGCGCGTACCATCCTCGCGCTCCATCTCGATATCCTCTGTAAGCTGCAACTCATGAAAGCTGCGAATGTGCTCAGCCGCACGCGTAAGCGAGGCGAGAAAGGCAGGATCGACTACTTCACATGCACGCTTAAGCTCAAGCGGTGGTACGCGAAAGTCCTGAGGACAGGATCCATCGAAGCGCTCTGTGTACTCGCGCAGGGCAAGATCTCCCCTATCGCGCACATCATCAACAATGCGCTTAGCTGCATCCACGATTGCCTGAGGCAGAGCAGCACTTTCACGGGCAATATCTTTCTCACGCAAACGTGAGCCACCCGACAAGCATATACGCCTCATACTAGTGAGTCTCCTTTACTGCACGAGCTACGGCATCGCCGAGCTCGCGCACACGCCCATCCAACCGCCATGAGGTGGAGCTGGCAAAAAAGCGCGCCGTACACTCCATAACGTCGTCCACCACCACGAGGTCGTTTTCGGCCAGTGTGGTGCCCGTCGCCGTAATATCCACAATACGATCGACCATGCCTACAATGGGACCAAGCTCGATGTTTCCGTGTAAGGCCAAGATATCTACCTGTTGACCAATGCGGTCGTAGTAGTTTTGCGTAATACGTGGGTATTTGGTGGCTACCCGCATGGAGCCCCGCCATGCGTAGGTTGCCTCTGCCATGCCGGCACGGGATCGAGGCTCGGCTACGATAAAGCGGCAGGCTCCGTAGTGACAATCGACAAGGGTGATGAGGTCTACCCCTGCCTCGATGAGAGAATCTGACCCGCAAAAACCACAATCGGCACCCCCATTAGCTACAAAGGCAGGTGCATCCTGAGCGCGGACAATGATGTACTCCACATCGGGCGTCGCAACAATCATCCGTCTCCCCGGGTTGCGCAGCTCATCCACCGGTAGGCCTGCTGCCTGTAATGTTGCGATGGTATCGACAAAGAGTGAGCCCTTAGGAATGGCAATGCGTATGGGTCGCTTACCCGTGGCAAGTGGATCACGTACCACCCCAGATTCGCCGTTTTCACCCAGTACCTCCTGCAAGCGCTCGAGCGATAGGGCAAAGCCACAGGCGCAGGTATTGTCCATACCAAAGTTAGACAGCACCGAATCGTAGCGCCCACCTGAGCATAGGGCACCTGCAATACCTGGCGCATAAGCCTTAAAAATAATGCCGGTGTAGTAGCTAAACGAGTTAATGATTGAAAAGTCGAACGAAAGTGCTTCGTGCGGAATGATCGATGCAAGTCCCGCAAGCATGTCACGCAGATCCCTTGTGCACTGTTGCGGATGTGCAAGACCAGCTCGGGAAAGCAGATTGTCGAGCTCATCGAGTATTTCTGCGCCACCCTGCAACCGAGGTAAGCGAGAAAGTGCCTGCGCTTGCTCAGTGGGAAGTCCAGACTCTGCGATACACGCATCAAGCGATACCAAGTCCGAGTTATGCACACAGGCTTGAATACGCTCGCGCGTTGCAGTGTTGAGTTTGCATGCATCGAGCAGCAAGGTAAGCGGGGTTACCGAGCTACAGGTAATATGCCAATCCTTAATCTTGAGCTCGTTGAGCACGCGTGCAAGCAGGCTCAACACCTCTACCTCGGAGCTAATGGGCTCGCCTCCCATAAGCTCTATACCTAGCTGGGTAAATTGACGAGGTTGTCCACGCAAAGACTGACGCTCGCGCACCACGGGCGCATAGTAGCGCAGGCGAAGCGGCAGTGTGCCTCTCGACAGGCGTGCGGCCGCGAGACGTGCCACCGGAAGAGTATTATCCGGGCGCAAAATGAGCAGACGTCCGTCGGAGTCAAAGAGGCGAAAGGGCGACTCCTGTATAGCAGCTCCCCCGCTGAGAACTGTAAGGTCTTC
>CAYTTI010000117.1:0-4062 GCA_964440675.1 uncultured Coriobacteriaceae bacterium | reverse complement strand
TGTTACCTCGCGCGGTGAGTGCGCTGATCCTGAGGAATGCAAGCAGATTGCCGATTTGGGTGTGGACTTTCTTGCCTGTGGCATCGGTAACATCCACGGCGTATACCCTGCAGACTGGGAAGGCTTGCAGTTTGATGTGCTCGCCGCCATTAAAGAAGCGGTAGGCAGCCTACCCCTCGTGTTGCACGGTGGCTCTGGCATTCCTGACGAGCAGGTTAAACAGGCCATTGTCAACGGCATTTCCAAGGTGAATGTAAACACCGAGTGCCAAATTGCCTTTACTGAGGCTACCAAGCTTCATTTTGTTTCTGGCGAGGCTGACAAGCCTAAGGGCTACGACCCGCGCAACTGTCTCAAGCCTGGCTTCAATGCGGTGTGCGATAAGGCCAAAGAAAAGATCGAGCTCTTTGGCTCTGCTGGTAAGGGCTGGAACTAAGAAATTGATGGGTGCGTCCGCCACCCCGCTACTGGGGGCTCGGGGCGCACCTCGGCTCTACCGCCGCTAGAGCCACTAGGAACGCACCAGGCTATTAGGGGCGCACCCAGCTCTATTTGCTTACTCGCCCGCCATCTGGGGTTCTGCAGCAATAACATCTGCCAGTGTCTTGGAATTTAAGTAGGTACTGGTTGTTCTGCTGAGATCAAGCCAAAACGACTGGGTTTGGCAGGTGTCTTGCTGCGGGCAGATTTCACCGCTGGTACAATCCAAGCAGCTTACCGGTGCCAAATTCCCCTCACATGCACGTAGAATTTCTCCAACGGTGTACTCGGAGGGGTGGCGGGTTAGCCGATAACCGCCGCCCTTGCCACGTTGACCCTGTACATAGTGAGCGCGTACCAGCAGCGACATAATTTGCTCGAGGTATTTACGCGAAATGCCCTGGCGCTGTGAGATATCTCTCAGCGATACCCAACCCGTATGTATCCCAAGGTCGGCCATAACGCGCAAGGCATGACGTCCTTTTGTGGTGAACATTCCGCTCATAGCGGTCAGCCCTTTCCGCTAAGCATTTCATTAAGGGTATGCCAGGCAAGCTCGGCGCACTTTACGCGCGCAGGCATCCGGCTCATGCTTTCCAAGCAGCATGCTTCATCGAGTTCCTGTTCCAACAAGTCTTTGTTCGTTTCCTCACCGCGTACCATGCGCATAAAGAGCTGACAGAGCTCACGAGCCTCTTTTGCGGTTTTGCCTATGATTAGATCACTCATCATGTCAGCGGATGCTTGCGAAATAGCGCATCCCGAACCAGTCCAGCTCGCCTCTGCAATCGTGTCATTGTCACCCAGACGAATATGTACAACTAAATCGTCACCGCAAGAGGGATTGACACCTTCGTGGCTTACGCTTGCATTTTCGAGCGTAAAGTTGTAATCGGGGTGGGAGGCGTGATCAAGAAGAACCTCGCTATACACGCTGTTAGTGTCCATGATTAAAGACCCCCCATACAAAGTCGAGTCCTTCAACAAGCTTATCAATATCGGCCGCATCGTTATACAACGCAATCGATGCGCGGCACACTGAAGGGTAGCCAAGCCAGCTGAGCAGGGGCTGAGCGCAGTGATGGCCTGCGCGGATGGCAACATTGCGCGTATCAAGCAGACTGGCAACATCATGCGGGTGAATACCACGCACATCAAAGGATACGACTCCCACGTGACACTCGGGTTCTGCGGGCCCCAGTATGTTGATATAGTTCAGCTGCGCAAGCTCATGGTACAGGTAGCGTACGAGGTTACACTCGCGCTCTTCGATAGCATCGTATCCGATGCTTTCAAGGTAGCCGAGAGCAGCATCTAAGGCATAGATACCTGCCGCATCCTGTGTGCCCGCTTCAAACTTCGCTGGAACAGGTGCCCATACGGCATCAGTTTCGCTGACCGAACTAATCATCTCGCCACCCGTTAAAAACGGAGGAAGGGCGTCGAGTACCTCTTTTTTGCCCCATAGAACACCAATGCCCATAGGACCCATCAGCTTGTGGGCGGAAAATGCGAAGAGGTCACAGCCTATGTCGGCAACATCAACCGTGAGGTGTGGCACGCTTTGTGCTCCATCTACCACAGATATTGCACCAACCTCGGCTGCCCGTGCACAAATCTTTTTGATGGGAGTTTTGACACCAAGCACATTAGAAATATGGGTGAGTGCGACTATTTTGGTCTTGCCACCAATCGTGCGGACAATCTGTTCGTCGCATATAGTGCCGTCCTTCTCAGGGCGTAGGTATACGAGCTCTGCTCCTGTGCTTTGGCATATCTGCTGCCAGGGGATAAGGTTTGAATGGTGCTCCATGATGGAGATTACTACTTGATCACCCTCATGCAGGATACTGCGTCCTAAGCACGACGCACATAGGTTTAGCGCCTCGCTTGCATTGCGGGTAAAGATAATCTCTTCACCCAGCGTCGCCCCAATATGGCGGGCAATATGAGCTCGCGTGGCATCAATTGCCTTCGTTGCCTCTACCGAGAGCTGATAGAGTCCCCGTAGGGGATTGGCGTTCATGGTCTCGTAAAAGTTCCGTTGAGCGTCGAGCACGCAACTGGGGCGCTGTGATGTAGCCGCGCTGTCGAGAAAGGCGAGCTCTTGGTTCTTCACGAGCAAGGGAAAGTCTTTGCGAAATGGGTTGGTGCTAATATCGGCAACGCTTGCATTGGCTTTTGTATCCGTCACTGTATTGACTCTTGTATCCGCCCTTTGTGCGCACATATTAGTCTCCTTGTGGTGTAGTCCTTGGTAGGGCAGACCCGTGTGAAGTAGCCCTTGGTGTAGTGGTTCCTTGCAAGGTAGTTCCATGTACAGTAGCCCCTGGTAGGGCAGGTTCATCTAAAGCGGCTGCCTCTGCAATTTCCCGAGCGATATCGTCTCCAAGAATGCTTGCAGCAGCGACAAGAATACTTTCGGCTGCCTCAGGTACTAGGTGTAGGCAGTCATCAAAGATAGAGCGGACGAATAAGCTCTCGGCTTCTTCTTGAGTAAGACCACGCGCAGCGAGGTAGGCAAGCTGCTCGGATGAGATACTGCCAACGGTGGCACCGTGTGCGCCTTCAACATCATCCTCGTTACACAAAACAATGGGGAGCGACTGGTTGCGTACCTCATCGCCGGCCAGAAGCACCATTTCGTTTTCGACGCCCTTAGAGCCCTTGCAGCCATGTACAAGGTCGATGGTATCGGCCAGGCGCTTACGGGCAGCGTCCTTCAATACACCTGAGAATGTGAGATCGGCCTTCGTGTGGGTACCGCGCATACGCACAAGGTAGTTCATATCGAGCTGCTGAGAACCACTTCCTACATAGCGCGTGGTGAGGTTCACGGCCGCCTTGCTACCTTTGAGGTTACAGGCGCAGCCCACGACACTTGTCCGTGCGTTGAGCAACCAGGAATGTATGTCGATCTGTGCTCCCGTTGCCGCTTCAATGCCACATGAATCTATACAGGTGGCGTGAGAGCCAGCGGCCATGACCTCAAATACGTCTACATGGGCGTTCTCGGCGGCTCGAATTCTCAGGGCAAGAGCCGGCACAGTCTCGCTCTTGGCCGCTGGCACAGTCTCGCTTTCGGCCGTAGGGGCAGCTCTGTCCTCAGTTGCCGACACAGCCCTGTCCTCAGTCACAGGAATCCCACTCTCGGCAGGAAAGATAATGACGAGACGCAGGTATGCATGCTCGTCCACGATAAGGTCAGCAGCACATGGTTTACGAATGTTCAGCGTATAGCTCTGGCTGCTATGGGCAGGGATATGTATGAGCCTCCGCTCACGCGAGACGCCATCAATCCACGTAGTAAGTTCAGTGCCGCCACCCATCTCAATGTGGGCTACTCGCTCATCGATCCGTTCATCGATAGTACTACCAATTGCACCCATTACACTGAGCTCGGGTAATGCAAGCGTCGTATCGTTCATCCTCAAGTGATTCCAGGTTTGAACGGGTATTTGGTTAACGTGGTTGAGCGTTGTAGGCATGTGCTGAGCGCAGCTTTTCGTTGGGGTACTCATTAGCCAATCGCCCCTTCCATCTCGAGCTTGATGAGGTTGTTCATCTCCACGGCGTACTCCA
>CAYTTI010000116.1:0-4063 GCA_964440675.1 uncultured Coriobacteriaceae bacterium | reverse complement strand
ATCAAAGCACGGACGCGTATGTGAACACGAATGTGGGCGCGTATAACCAGTAGATGCATCGCTGCCGTCAACTATCACACAGCCGCTCGCTCGCAGGGATGTACACAGTTCTTCATCGAGCAAGGCATCTCCTGCAAAACAGGTCACTGAACTCACGCGGCTCCCGAGCAAAGAAGCACAGTAGCGGGCGACTGCCACACCAGATGCACCCATACCAAAAACAGCTACATCACCCAGCGTCGTGGACATCATCCCTCATCACCCCAACTGGAAGAAGAGGACAAAGCCCAGGGTTGCAAAGGCAGCCGAGATAATCCAGAAGCGAATGACAACCTTGGTTTCGCTCCATCCAAGCTTTTCAAAATGGTGGTGCAAGGGTGCCATAAGAAATACACGCTTGCCCGTGAGCTTAAAGCTCGCTACCTGCACGATAACGGAGAGCGCCTCACATACGAACACGCCACCCATGACAAGGGAGACCGCCTCTGTTTTTGTCAACACGGCGAGCACGGCAAGTGCGCTTCCCAGGGCAAGCGAGCCGGTATCACCCATAAAAATTGAGGCGGGATAGCAGTTAAACCAAAGGAAGCCTATGCAGGCACCAGCGCAGGCAGCGGCAAAAATTGCCAGTTGCAAATCGTCGCGCAAATAGGCGACCATCGCCATAAACAGCATCACCACAAGCGTGATACCCCCTGCAAGCCCGTCAAGACCATCGGTTAAGTTAACTGCATTTGAAAGACCTGCAAGCAAAAGAAAGCAGAAAAAGATATAGAGCCAAGGCACCGTCCAGGTAAGGCCAAATGCGTCAAAGGAACATGCCCCTAGCGACAGGTCAACAGAGATAGTACCCGGCAGGCTTACCACAGGCTCTATGCCACATATATTCACTGCCACCATGGTGAACACGACAGAGATAAGAACAAGGCCGGACATCTTCTGTGATGGAGTAAGCCCCAACGAGCGCTTGTGGGCAACCGATGCAATATCATCTAAAAGCCCAAGCAGCCCCGTAAAGAACGTTACCAGTAAGCAGAGGACAATCTTCGTTGACGACGTACCCACCAGAACAACGCTCAAGATAATCGCGGTAAGGATTACGACGCCTCCCATGGTGGGTGTTCCCTGCTTTACCAAGTGGCGCTCGGGTCCGTCGGCACGAATTTGCTGGCCAATACCACCACGACGCATGAAGGTAATAAAAAAGGGCATCAGCACCAACACAACAGCACAGGCAATAACAACGGACAAAAAAATGGTGTAGGTGGGGTAGCGCTGGTTGCCAAACATTATGCGAGCACCCCCTGCACAAAGCTGTCCAAACCAGCTGCGCGCGAAGCCTTAACCAGTACGATATCGTCGTGCACAAACACGGGACGCAGGGCTTGCAAGGCGCTTGACACATCGGGAAACAGCTCGATGGCATCCGTTGACATACCCATGGTTGTCGCACCCTCAACAAGTGCCTCTGCGAGCTGTGAACCTATCGCAACGAACATGTCTATGTGCTTAGCTGCAAGGTAGGCACCAACGAGTTGGTGGAGCTGCTCTGCCCTCTCGCCAAGCTCACCCATCTCTCCAAGCACGGCAATACGACGACCCGCACACTCCATGGAACTCAAAAGGTCGAGCGCTCCGGCTATAGAGGCAGGGCTCGCGTTATACGAGTCGTCCAAGATACAGGGCTTGCCAGCATGCCGATACACCTCAAGTCGCATGGCAGACGGTTGTACCTGCTCAACTGCATGAATGCTTTCAGTTCGGTCACAGTGCAGGTAGTCGGCAACCGCAAGGGCAAAGAGGGCATCGGGCACGATGTGTGCGCCCGGGTGTAACAAGCTTGCTGGTTGCGTGTAGCCATCGGCATAGCACACGCAAAACTGTGCGCAGCCATCATCGTCGACCACGATACGTTCTGCGCGCAGCTCATTAGCTGCAGCACAGCCCACATAGCTCACCGCTATGCCCCGCTGTCGTGTAAATTCGGTCTCGATGAGCTCGCGAAAATCTTCCTCATGGCGCATAAAGAGCCGTTTGCCGCCTCCTGAAACAAGGGCACTTGGTGCTATCCCGGCAAGTATCTCTGCCTTAGCACGCGCAATGCCCTCACGCGAACCGAGATTGCCAATGTGCGAGGTGCCAATGTTGGTGATGACTGCCAGGTTAGGACGAATTGCCTGCGATTGACGCCACAGTTCTCCTTGGTGGTTCATGCCCATTTCTACCACCACAACCTGGTCGTCATCTGTCGCGGACAGTAAGGTGAGCGGCACGCCGATCATCGAGTTGAGGTTGGCGCGTGTGGCATGCACGCGATAGCGTGTGCGCAAGGCTGCGGCAAGCATCTCCTTAGTGGTTGTTTTGCCCACCGAACCGGTAACCCCCACAACAATCCAGTGCTCGTGCAGCGAGCGCCAGTAACTTGCCAGTGCAAGCAGAAAGCGCTCTTGACTGGGCTGTGCTGTGCTGGGAACCAAGATGGCACATCCAAGCTTGGTAAGCTCTGCCTGTTCTGCTTGCGTGGGCTCACGCGTCATTGCAACACAGCTTGCCCCTGCTTGGGCAGCAGCACACACAAAGTCATTGCCATCCACACGTTCACCGGGAAAGGCCACAAAGAGATCGCCGGGAGCAACTGAACGCGAGTCGATCGAACATCCCGTAATACCCTGAGTTGCATCTCCTGCAAACAAGCGCGTTTCAGTAGCATGTACGACAGCACCTACATCTACGTTCATAGCCTATGTCTCCTTGAATCTACGACGCAGCCGAAATACCTAATATCGACACTGCTTCGCTCATGATTGTAGAGAAAACTATAGAAGCAGAGTTGCCTGCGGTCAGCGATGTTTCATTGAGTCCAACATATATCAAGACTTCGGGGTTGTCAGCATTGGCATACCCGATCATAGATGCTAAACCCGCTTCCTCAACATAACCACCAGTGGATTCATCTGCCATCTCAGCAGTACCAGTTTTACCTGCAATATCATAACCAGCTACCTGCGCTTCGGTTCCCGTTCCTTCCTCCACAACGCTGCGCATAGTATCGGTAACCAGCGATGCGGTCTCGGCGGAGATAACCCGCTCTCCTGCTTCCCAAACTTCGGCAACACCATTGCGAGAAATCAGGAAATGCGGGGTCATCTCTACACCTCCGTTTGCAATAGTTCCAATTGCCTGAACGAGGCTAATCGCAGGGATGGAAAGAGACTGACCAAAGGACATAGCACCGAGTGACGCTCCCGTATAATCGGCCAGCTGAGTTATTAAGCCGACCGTCTCCCCCGGATAGTCAACCCCGGTAAGTTCGCCTATGCCGAAGCTGACAATACCTGCCGCAAAGGCTTCCTCGCCAATGAGATTTGCGAGTATCACGGTGCCCACATTTGAGGATCGTCGCATAATTTCGCGCACCGTCATCGTCATGGTGTACGAGCGGGAATCAGAATCTGAAACCCAGTCGTTCCCTACGAGGATCGATGCGGGAACTGTAAAGTAAGAGTCCTCTGTAAAGGAACCATTTTCAAGGCCAATACTCACCGTTATAGCCTTAAAGGTAGAGCCGGGTTCATAGGCAGCGGAAATAGGTTTAAGCTGTAGGGACTCATTAGTTATAGTGTCTGGGTCAGAAAAATCCGCGAGTGGTGTTGAGCATGCAGCGAGTATCTCTCCCGTTTGAGGATTGGTAATCACCACCGAACCCGACTCGGCACTGTAGGTTTCGCATGCCTCTACAATAATCGCCTCAACCCTGCTTTGCAGATTGATATCGATGGAGATAACGATATCTTCGCCGTTGACAGCTGCGGTGTACTCATAGGTACTACCAGCAACCGGCGTGCCGTCGGCACCCATTTCCAATATAAGTGTGCCGTCCGTTCCGCCCAAAATATCGTCGTACTGATACTCTAAGCCCGTAATGCCATCGCCATCGACACCGACATAGCCCAAGAGTTGGTTGGCAACACTGCCGTAGGGATAGTAGCGCCGATAATCGTCTACGGTATACACGCCACTTAAACCTGCGTCTTCGAGATCGGTCGCTATTGCCTCTGCCGCC
>CAYTTI010000115.1:0-4094 GCA_964440675.1 uncultured Coriobacteriaceae bacterium | reverse complement strand
CATAAGCTCACCAGAAACCTGTTGAGCTGCCTGTGCTGCGCATGTACCTGGACGTTTTGAGTAGCGAAACACGTGCATGTGGGAAAAGGCCATGTCCTCGCAAAAAGCAATGCTTTCTTCAAATTCTGCATCGCTTTCACCGGGAAATCCCACCATGTAATCGCAGGTTATAGCGATAGGTGGAACATAACTTCGAGCCATAGCCACGACCTGCCTGTAGTCTTGGGTCGTATACGAGCGCGCCATGCGATGCAAGGTAGCATCACAGCCCGACTGCAAGGGCAGGTGCACATATGGCGCAATACGCCCTTCTGATCGAGCCATCAACTCAGCGATTCCCTCGGTAAAATCCTGGGGCTCAACAGAGCTTAAGCGCAGCCGATCAATGGTTGTGTCCTGTATGAGTCCAGCAAGCAATCCTTCGAGGTTTCGCTCGTGGTCTTGATAGGTACCGAGATTAATGCCGGTGAGTACTACCTCGTGCGCTCCGTGTTCAATCGCGCGCACAAGCTTGCTCAGCACCTCTTTGTATGGTAGTGAGCGTGCAGGACCACGTGCTTTCCAGACAATGCAGAAGGTACAGCGATTATTACATCCATCCTGGACCTTGATGCCTGGGCGAGTTCTGCCGGTGGGAGTAAGCGAACACATGGGTTGCGTGCTCGGTCGCTCGTCGACAACATCGTCGATAGCACGAGCCTTATCAATAAGACGTGCTTGCAGTCGATCTATACAGGCGCTCACCTTTTCTTTGAGAGGTTCCACCAGCACCCGATCGGAGATAGCCTCAAGTTCCTCTGAAAACAAGGTGGCGGCACAGCCCGTTGCGACAACATAGGGTTTATTCTGCAAGTTAATGGCATGACGGATAGCCTTGCGCGTTTTAGCTTGAGCTTCAACGGTAACCGCACAGGTATTGATGACGACAATGTGAGCATCTGTCGCATCGCTCAGTGCATATCCATGCTCGAGAAACTGCGCAGCCATATCGTCAAGCTCGACTCGATTAACACGGCACCCCAAGTTTATACAGGCGAGCCTTGGAAGGGCGCTCATGGCTATCGGTGCTTACGAGGACGCGCCTTGCGTTTGCGTCCAAATTTTTCTTTGAAACTCGCGTGAGGATCGTGCTCCGAGGTAGTGTGCGCAGCGGTAGCCGGTGCGCGCTCGTTAAGGATGGAAAAGATGAGATCACGCTGTTCGGAAGTCAGATCACGCGGAATACTGATGTTCATTGCAACGTGCAAGCTTCCTCGTGCCTTAGTGCCTTGGCGCGGCATACCGCAGCCTGCTACGTCCACAACCTGTCCGTACTGACACCCTGCAGGAACCTCGATCTCAACTAGTTCATCGGGCATGATGCCCGCAAGGCTCGTTGTACAACCCAACATCGCTTGGAAGGCATCCACGGTATGTGTGGTGTACAGATCATCGCCCTGACGCTGGAAGGTCGAATCTTCTGCTACGTCTATGTGTACCAGCAGATCTCCCCCAGCGGCACCGCGCAGACCCGCTTCGCCACCGGCATCAATGCGAATTTGCTGACCTGCATAAATACCTGCAGGAATGTTGATCTCTACCGTCTCATGTGAGGGCGTGCGTCCTTGGCCAGCACAGGTTTCGCAGGCATGTTTCACAACTTGACCCATGCCGTTGCAGTCGGGACACACGGTTTGTGTCTGCATGGTGCCCAAAATGGTTCGCTGTGTTGTGGTGACCGAGCCACGTCCCATGCAGGTGGAACAAGTTGTTTGACCAGAACCGTCGGAAGAGCCCGTGGCGTTGCAGTCTTCACAGGGAGCCAATCGGTCGTAGGCGACGGTCTTTGTACAACCACAGGCGGCTTCCTGTAGGCTAATTTGTAGGGTCATACCCATATCGCGCCCGCGAGTGCGAACACGTGACCCACGCGCTGCGTCAGCGCCGCCAAAAAAGGTTGAGAAGATATCATCGACGCCAAAACCGCTAAAAAAATCCGACATATCAACGTAGTCGCCGCCCATGCCGCTTGGTCCATCAGGATTGCCAAAGCGGTCGTAATTTGCCCGGCGACGCTCATCGGAAAGTACCGAATAGGCTTCGTTCACTTCCTTGAAGCGTTCTTCGGCGTCGGGAGCTTTATTTACATCCGGGTGCAGCTCGCGAGCCTTTTTTAGAAAGGCACGCTTAATGGTGCGCGCGTCGGCATCGCGCGCCACATCAAGTATTTCGTAGTAGTCCATCTGATACATTCAGCTTTCTTATATGTTCTTATGTGTTCAAGACTTAGTAGACAAATACTTGCGCAAAGTAGGCAAACATGTGCGCAACACACAGAGTGCGTTACCAGCGGTAATAGTAGCGTGGCGTACAGGACATCATGGCAAAGAAAAGTAACACGAGCAATACTCCGTTCGACAGGCCATTAACGAATTGTGCCAAGGCACGCTTCCACCATTGAAAGGTTCTGCCCAAAACTCCTTCTTGTATGACCCAGCCTACACCCACCAAGGCCGCTATTGCCGTTAAAAGCAACATAAACGTACCAGCACCGCTAATGAACTCAAGTGCAAACAGAGGAGCAAAGAAGCCTGTGAGCTGGAAGCCCATGGCTGCGCGCTGGGAAAGGCGTTCCTCAGGGATACAAACGCGAGCAACAAAGTCCCCTGCCTCTCTCCCGTTCGTGCCTGCATTGCCTCGACCCTCAATGCAAATCGTATCGCCATCGTGCGAGCCCGCAGGAATATCAATGACAATTTCGTCAGCGGAAATAGTTCGTCCCGAACCCCCGCACACACTACAGGGCTCGCTGACGACCGAGCCGGTACCCTCCCACTCGGGACACTCGACGTTAATGACGCCAAAGCCGAGAAGATCCTCTACGTCGAGTGATATGTGCCCCGTACCCCTGCAGGAAGGACAGGTCGTAGCACTGTGAGCGGCCACCGAGCCTTTGCCCGAACACGGCTTACATACAACGTAGCGTTGGTAGGTTACACCACGCTTGCAGCCCTTGCGCGCATCGTCGAGTGACAGATTGAGTTCAAACTCCACATTAGAACCCACGCGCGGGTTATACGCACGCGAACGAGCAGAGCGCTGACGGCGCGGTCCAAAAGGAAAGCCCCCAAATCCTCCAAAGCCTCCGAAACCCCCAAATCCACCGAAGCCGCCGTAGGGACTTCCTGTCCAGGGACTACCTTGATAGGGTGAGGCTCCTTGCCAGCCGCCATCCATCGAGCTGCCTGAGCGCATAGCATCGTAGCGTGCCCTTTTATCGGTGTCCGACAAAACGGCGTAGGCCTCGGAGACCTCTTTGAAGCGCTCTTCTGCATCGGGCTCTTTGTTGACATCGGGATGCAATTCGCGCGCCTTGCGTTGAAATGCCTTACGAATTTCCTCGTCGCTTGCATCTTGAGATACGCCGAGAATCTCGTAGTAGTTTTTTTCGTTCATTGCGGCCATACGGCTACTCCAAATAATCAGAGCTTATACATTGTGACGAACATTATGTGAGTTAGCTCTTTCTATATTACCCATCGTTGTCATTTCGCACCGTTATCATCCAGCTCTGAATCTGATTCCTCGCGAGCTTCAAGATTGTCTTGGGAAGCATCTGCGGTAATCTCGTCGAAGCTCATTGCAAACTGATGCTTCGTAGGAACCCATTCGACGCGCTTAAACAGTGCAACGAGGTTGATGGGAATGTATGACACCATGAACAGTGCGTACGAAAAGATCGCTTTAACAAGCTTACGCACCTCCGTGCAGTTGATGTGTTGGTATTCGGTTGCCACCGTAAGTGCGCCAGCTGCCACGAAGATAAGGAAGGTGGCACAGATGCTTGACAGCAATGATGACCAGCATGCACTCACCTCTGAGGGCAAGATAAGGTAGCCGTTTGAAAGCCAACCCAGCAGCAAGTAGCTCCCATTGACGATCACCATAACAACCGTTACAACCGAAGCGGGTCCTAAGGTGACAAACTCGTCGTAAGCAGCCCAGCTTCCATGGCGCATGGCACGTGTGAGCTCACCCGCGTAGGAAAACAGTACCTGATAGAACCCTTTTGACCAGCGCAGACGCTGTGTCCACGAGGATAGAAAATCAACCGG
>CAYTTI010000114.1:0-4107 GCA_964440675.1 uncultured Coriobacteriaceae bacterium | reverse complement strand
GCTTTCCGTATTCATAGGGGCAAAGGTGAGTGCACCCACGCGAAGCTCGGGACAGAGCTCTTTTACCTCTCGCAGCAAGCTGTGATCAAAGGCAGAGATAAGCACCTTGTCAAGCATATGGTGCTGCTTAATGGTATCAACGACCCGCTGCACGTAGGGCAAACTGCGATCCCTCGGGGCTTTGAGCTCGATATTCACTACGCGAAGTGCTGCGGCGACCTCGAGGCACTCTGCAAGGGTAGCAATCTTTGTACCTGCAAAGTCTGGGCTCATGTGTGCACCGAAATCCATGCGACGCAGCTCTTCTAAGGTATAGTCCGATACCTTACCCGAAGCGTCCGAGCTCGTACCGTCCACGTAGTAGTTGTGATGCATCACCAGCTGACCATCGCGGGTAAGCTGGACATCGGTTTCGATGCCATCAACACCCATATCCACCGCAGCTTGAAAGGCGGGAAGCGTATTTTCGGGTGCCAGGCGACAAGCACCTCTGTGTGCTATTACATAAGTCATACACTACACTCCTTCTCGCTCTCCTAGTTTTCGCCCTCAATAGCATCACCGTGCTCGCCCTCGATAACGTCGCCGTGCTTCACCCGTTGCAGCGCAATCATGGCGAGAAACATGGTGACCAGGCCAAACAGCTGCAGGGCGTTGTACGTACCACTAATGCCAATGAGAAAACCAATCAGGGTAGGGCACACGACAGCGGCGCTAAATGTCGCCATGTAGTAGTAGCCCGTAAAGGCACCAAAGCGCTCTGGTCCGCCAATTGCCAGCATAATGGGCAGCGTATTGATGTTGATGAGGATAAAGAACAGGGCATACAGGAAGTTCAACACAGAAAGTGGAATCATAACGTTTGCACTGCCCACAATATAGGGCAGGGCAAACATGCCAGCATGGCTGAGCACAACGCCAATGATGCCAATGGTGATGGCACGCTTGCGTCCAATCTTGCGCCCCACAATGCCCGCAGGCACGGCAAAGAGCACACCGCCCAAGGTGGCAAAGGTACGCACCTGGGTTGCAACGGTCGAACCAATACCCAACATGTACTGAGCATAGAGGGTAAAGAAGGTGCTAAAACCATCGCTCGAACCCGAAATGAAGAACAGGGCAAGCATCATAAAGGCCATGCTTATCTTCGCTTCACGAGGCAGGTTGAGATTGCGCAGACTCTCGCGCTTGGATGTGTCCTCTACTACTTCGATCCTCTCACCACGGTTATCGTGCCAGCGTACGCAGGTGAGCAAGATGATAAGAAAGAGCATACACACCACGGCACCAAATACGAACACCGAAAGGTATTCACCGTTGTCAAGCGCCTCGCCAAAGCCCATAAGGGTAAGGATGGTTGCAGAGAGCGTGGCGATAATCTGCGAGACTGCACCTATCATGTTGACAACGGCATTGCCGTCGCTCTGATACTCAACAGGAACCATGTCGGGCATAATGGCAACGCAAGGGGCGCGCCAGGTAGACATCACAAAGTTAAAGAGAATAACGACGGCCATAAGCGAAACAATGCCTACTATGCCTCCAAGATGCACTGCCAAAGGCATCAGCACAAACAAAATGGCACACACAGGAACGCCCACGATAAGGAAGGGCATACGCTTCCCAAAGCGTGATTGCGTATAGTCGGATTTCCTGCCAAAAATCGGCTGGAAGATAAGACCAAAGAAGTTGTCTATCGTCATGATGAAGCCGGTGAGCGTAGAAACCACCGTGGCAGAAAGCGTAATGTTTTCTAGGTTAGACAGCTCGTAGTCCAAGATGAGGGGAACATAGGAATTGTAAATCGCCCAAAAGATCATGCAGGAACCAAAGGCAAGGCTTGCAAGAACCAACTGCGCGTTACTGTAACCCTTGTCTTTACCCTGCGTTTCACCTGCTAACATAGACACCTCCTTCTTTGTGCACAACAAACAGCGCACACATGAATAGTTGAATGGTACGAGTGCGACGCAGCGCGCACAAAAAGCGCAAGGTGCAACGCAGCACACGTGCAAACAATAGTAACGCACTACATACGCAAGCAATGGGAAAGGAAGGCGTACATGAGAGCCCGCACAGATCCACCAACGTGTGTTCCCAGTCTTTCAGAGTGCATGCAGCGCTTGGAACTCTTAGTAGGAGCAGGCGGCCTTGCACGGCTTGCGCAGGCAAGAGTTGTGGTGCTTGGACTTGGCGGTGTTGGTTCTGCCTGTGCTGAGACCCTTGCGCGCAGTGCCGTGGGTGAGCTTGTCGTACTCGACAGAGACATCGTTGCTGCCTCAAATATAAATCGGCAAGTGGTAGCCCGCACCTCTACCTTGGGAAAAGCTAAGGCTGAGGTTATGCAAGCCATCATCCACGACATCAACCCAGCCTGTCGTGTAGAAGCTCACACAAGCTACTTGGCAACAGAGAGCATCAACGAACAGCTGGCAGCTCTGATGCCAGCCACCTATTTCGTAGATGCCATAGATACCATCAGCCAAAAGCTGCGCATCGCCAAATGGTGCGAAGTGCACCAGGTACCTCTCATTAGCAGCATGGGTGCGGCTAATAGGATTGACCCAACGCACCTGCACTTTGCTGATATTTTCGACACACAAACTGACCCACTCTGTCGTGTAATGCGTAAAGAGTGTCGTAAGCGAAATATTACGCGGCTCGAGGTTTTGTATTCTGATGAGGCTCCCATCCACCTTGATGCTATCGATGAGCTTAACGGCAAGCGACCTCATGACAAGGGTGAGCTTTTAGGTACCATGAGCTACATGCCACAGATTATGGGACACATGCTTGCAAGCAAGGTTATTCGTGAGATTGTGTGGCCAACGCAGGAGCGGCCAAATCGCGGTGCCGCAGGGGCGCAACCGGTCGCGGGAGCGGCCGAATTGCGGGAGCGGCCAGACCACAAGGGCGGCCAAATCGCAGGGGCAACGAGACCACAGGGGCGACCAGATGAATGATGAGTGATGAGTGCGCACAATGAGCGCCCATAGAGAAGCGCAGCCGCAAGAGAGCGTCGGTCGCGTCGGCCTGTTCGATACCCACTGCCACCTCGACTTCATGAGCAACGCGAACGAGGTTGCAGCCTACGCCGCAGCGCACGGGCTCGGCATCGCTGCGGTAAGTGCTACCCCCGAGGGCTATCGTCGTAGCCTTTCTATAGTGCGGGCCTACCCTCAGCTTGTGCCAGGGCTTGGTTTGCATCCCTGGTGGGTGGCACGCGCAGCTAGGCACGAACTAGAATCCTACCTTAAGGATTTCGATGCCTTGCTGCCTCAATGCTCCTTTGTGGGCGAGGTTGGCATGGACGCCTCCCCTAAACACGTTCCACACGAAAGCCTTCCCACACAAAAGCGCGTACTCGAACACATTGCTGCGCGCTGTGTAGAGCTCAGCTCTGCAAACAAGTTCTGTTCTGCGGGCAAGCCCAGCCTTGAAGGCAAGCTTTGTTCTGCGAACAGGCTCAGCTCTACAGGCAAACCCTGCTCCAAGAAGGACAGGCCGTATGTACTGTCTCTCCATGCAGTTGCAAGCGCTACGATGGTGCTCGATATTCTGGAAGCGACCAAGTGCGCGGAGCTATGCACATGTATTTTGCACTGGTTCTCTGGCTCTGTTGAAGAGTTGTGGCGTGCGGTAGATATGGGGTGTTACCTGTCATTTGGTGAGCGCTCACTTGCCACCAAGCGGGGACGTGAGTATATACGCATCGTCCCCGAGTCTCATTTACTCACCGAAACCGATCAGCCCCCACGTGAGGGGAGCCTCTGGCCTGCTGAAAACATCACCAAGTCCCTGAGTGCAGCTGTGGCAGATATCGAGCGTATTCGTAAGACACCGTGTAAACACAGCCTATTTGCCAATGCTTGCAAGGTATTTGGTATGCTGCAAGACAATGTGTTTTAATAGTACGGAAACCTGATTAGCCAGAAAAAGGTTGCAGCTATGTTTGGTGCGTGCTACGCCCTCAGACAGACAGGTGGGGTCTGCCTAAGCGATGTAGCCCTGCCCTCTTTTTATACGACAGAACAACACAACAAAACGGAGCTGTGCAACTGGCCCTTCAGGGGGTAGCTGGTTTGTGTTGTCAGGGAAGTCTCAAGC
>CAYTTI010000113.1:0-4112 GCA_964440675.1 uncultured Coriobacteriaceae bacterium | reverse complement strand
TGTGGCGCGCGCGACAGCACGCCCTGCGGCGTACGTAACGCACACCTTAGTTTGCCCGCTTGACATAGTAGCAGGAAGTTCTGAAAAATCGCTACTCTCCTAAGAGTTTCTGAAGTTTTTTACGATCGCTGGGGCTCAGTCGATCGGCAAGTGTGAGATGTATATGCGAGCGCTCCGACTGTGCCAGTCGTACCTCGTGCTCAAGGTCGTCGAGATTCGTAGCGAACAGTGTCGCGGATATGGTTGCGACAGGTCTGCCTCCAGCCGTTGCACGAATAGTGCTGTCCGAAGTCGCAAGCACAACCTCACGTTCTGCCCGACGTGCTTCTGTCACCATCCTCTCGATAACCGCGTCGGCGGACTCGCCCGTGCTGGAGAAGATAGTACGCACGCCTGCTGTCGAGGTGATGGGGCGCTCTGGGCTCAGATTCTGCGCTGCATCATACACAATAACCGCCTCATAGCTACCTTGTGCGTAGGCCGCTACGTCGGCTGCCAAAGCCTCACGGGCACGTACAAAGGGATCCTGTCCGTATGGGTCACGCGAGAGCGAGGTGGTATCTTCCATGCCATGCGCACGCACATCCTCGTCTATAAGACTACGATAGCGCGTAGTTCCCCAAATGATGTTGTACCCATCGACAACGAGCAATCCCAGCTCAGTCCCCATAGGTACTGCCCCAGGTTTGTCGCTGCCACTCAAAGGCTAAAACAGAGGTTGCCTGTGCCACATTGAGCGAGTCAATGCGGCCCCGCTGAGGAATAGAGCAGGTTTCGTCGCAATGTTCGAGCACCAGACGACTTATACCTTTATCTTCTGATCCCATAACAAGAGCAATCCGGCCGTCGAGATGAGCTTCCCATGCAACAGAGCTGGCATGCGCGCTGGTCCCAACTGCCCAAAATCCTGCATCTTTAAGCTTGTCGAGAGCAGTCGCGATATTCGCCACCTGAGCAATCGGTATATGAAAGACCGCGCCGGCAGAACTCTTATAGGCTCCGAGACCAACACCAGCTGCGCGCGTTTTTGGAATAACAACACCTGCTGCACCCAATACCTCGCAGCTACGCACAATTGCACCAAAATTACCTTCGTCGGTGATGTGGTCGAGCACAACGACCAGAGCATGCTCACTTCCCGCATTACGGATAATGTCATGCAGGGATGCGTAGGCGTACGGGGCAAGCTCGACCGCAATACCTTGGTGTGCCACATGGCCGCCGATGCTGTTGAGCCGGTCGATTGTCACTTCCTCTATGGGCACGCCCTGTTCCTCGAGCTGTTGGACAAGTTTGTGCAGAGAGGCAGCAGTGTTACCCCCTTGTACGAGCGCACGGCGCAAGGGCGCCTGTGCTGCAAGTGCCTCTGCTACCGCGCGCCGCCCCTGTATATACTGGCGGTCTTGCGAACGAGAAGCATTACGAGAGCGCGCAGCGTGTGCCGGGCGCGCAGATCGTGTCGAACGCGTCGAGTGTGCGGGTCGTGTAGGTCGTGTCGGGCGTGCCACTTACTTTACCACCCGAATTCTCGTACCAGCTGCAGCATCCTCTATGGCCAAACCCAGCTGCAAGATGTTGTCACGAATAGTGTCAGCAACAGCCCAATTGCGCTCTGAACGTGCTTGCTCACGGGCTGCTAGCAAGGCCTGGGCAGCTTCACTTGGCTCGACTCCCTCATATCCCACTAACGTGCGCGCAATACTCACGAGCTCTAACGGCAGTTCCTCATCGGGAGCGCTCACATCGACGCCCAACACAGCAAAGAGCTCTTCGAGCGTGTGTGCAGTATCCATACAAATCGCAGGGTTAAGTGTCAATGCGTTTTCGTTGAGATAGGTATTCGCCTGAGTAACGAGGTCAAAAAGGGCAGCAAGAGCTCCTGCGGTGTTGAAGTCATCATCCATATGCCGAATAAAGGCTGTGCGCGCGTTCTGGCTTGCCTGCGCAAGCGTTGGCGCTTGACGCGCGTCTTGCTTAGCGCATCCGCCCGCACCTTGCTCGCCGCACTCGACTGCGGACAGCTTGCAGTCTTTATCCGCACCTGCCTCGCTGTGTTCTGCCGCGCTTTGCTCGCTGTGCTCTGCTGCCCAGCGCAAATTGCGGACACAGGTGCATAGCCGCTCTATCGTACCCACCATACCTTCCAGACGCTCAAACGAGAAGTCGAGAGGTGAGCGATAGTGCGTTTGCAGCATAAGGAGGCGCACTGCATTCGCAGGGTAGCGATCGAGTATCTCCTTAAGCGTGTAGAAGTTGCCAAGGCTCTTTGACATTTTTTCGCCATCAACCATAAGCATGCCCGTGTGCATCCAAAGCTTGGCAAGCGGAGCATGCCACGCGCAAGACGCCTGTGCATTTTCGTTCTCGTGGTGCGGGAAAACTAAATCGGAACCACCGCCGTGAATATCGATGGGAGTACCCAGGTAACGGTGGATCATAGCGCAGCATTCGGTATGCCAGCCCGGACGCCCCTCTCCCCAAGGACTTTCCCAACTCGGCTCACCTGGCTTGGCCGCCTTCCACAGGGCAAAGTCAAGGGGGTCGCGCTTATCGTCATTCTCTTCAATACGGGCACCTACGAGCAAATCATCGACGTTACGGCCTGAGATCTCACCGTAGGACGTGCAGCTACGTACCGCAAAGTACACGTCACCATTGTTCGCTACGTAAGCATGTCCCTGCTCGATAAGGGAGGCGACCATTTCCTGCATCGCGACAATTTCGCGAGTTGCCTGCGGACGAATATCGGGTTCGAGCACGCAGAAGCGCTCCATTTGCTCGACAAAGGCGCTCGTGTAATGTTGTGCGACCTCCTCGCTCGCACGCCCCTGCTCATTGGCTCTATTAATAATCTTGTCGTCTACGTCGGTTAGGTTTTGCGCAAAGGTTACCTCATAGCCCTTGTACACGAGGTAGCGCCGAATGACATCGAAACACAGAAAGGTACGAGCATTACCTACGTGGATTTGGTCATATACTGTAGGGCCGCACACGTACATACGAATCTTTCCCTCTTCAAGGGGGACGAGCTTCTCTTTCTTACGTGTTCGACTGTTATACACGAGCATTGTCGCTTCTCCCATCCATTACAACAACTGCTGTGGCGCGTATGCCTTCCTCTCGCCCCACGAAGCCAAGGTGTTCGGTCGTAGTGGCTTTAATGCCAACTTGGTCGATAGAAACTCCCAAAGCATCCGCCAGCTGCGCTCGCATCGCATCGCGAGCAGGAGAAAGGCGCGGAGTCTGCGCTTCTACCACGCAGTCACAGTCGATAATGGTAAAGCTTCTACGACGCGCAAGCTCGGCAACGCTGCGTAAGAGCTCAATAGAGTTGGCGTCCTTGTAACGTATGTCGCTATCGGGAAAGAGCGTCCCAATATCGCCCGCACGCATGGCACCGAGAACAGCATCGGCAACGGCATGAGCAAGCACGTCAGCATCAGAATGCCCCTCAAGTCCCAGCTTCGATTCGTGACGCACTCCACCAATAATGCAGGGACGTCCTTCTTTCAACCGATGAACATCTACACCGAGTCCTACACGCAACATGCATCTGCTCTTCCTATACGCAATACGAATCCACCTCTCGAGCTTTCAGGATAGCCTCTGCTACCAGCATGTCGTTGGGAACCGTTACCTTGTTGTTTCCCCAGCCCACAGAAAAACAGGCAACCTTGCCTTTTTGCAGCTCAACAAGGGTGGCGTCGTCGGTCGCCACAATATTATGTGCATGTGCAATATCGTATGCGTCAACTATAGCTTGCGCATGAAAAATCTGGGGGGTCTGTGCCTGCCAACAACGTGCGCGCGCAGGCGTTTCACTGATGATGTCTTCGTCACAAAGCTTAATGGTGTCGACCGCTGGTAGCCCACACACAACGCCGTCGAGTTCCGTATGGGCTCGCAGCATCACAAGTGCTTGCTCAATCACAGAAGATTCAATGAGTGGACGCGCTGCATCGTGAATGGCCACATAGGGAAAGTTACGAGTGTGGGCACATTGCAGCGCATTGTAACAGGAGTCTTGCCGCAAAGGTCCTGCGTTAGCTACATACACAGGAACTGAGAGCTCCAAAGGATCGATAACCTGTTCCCACATACGCTGCTGACGA
>CAYTTI010000112.1:0-4119 GCA_964440675.1 uncultured Coriobacteriaceae bacterium | reverse complement strand
CCACAGCCTTCCAAGCTGTAGACGCGGGTTCGATTCCCGTCACCCGCTCCATACGTTCTCCTATCGAGCGTTCGAACTTCTGTCGGACGTTCAAGCAAAAGCACAACAAGAAGCATCGTATCTGTATCCAACCTGTATCCAGATTCATGCCAACTGCGTATTTGTCTACATACCCTCCTCACCTGTCATCACTGCTTTTGATATGCTTTTCCCGTGTCGCCATATTCATAAGACATTCGGGAGGTTGATATGACTGCGTCTTCGTGGGGCACAACGCTGCTCATCGCAAACCCCACCGCATATAGTGGCAATGGTCGCATTGCTACTCAGCAAGCAGAAAAACTACTGCGCTCCGAACAAAGGTGTATCGATTCGCTTGATGTGTACACAACCCGTGCATCTGGTGACGGATATGCCTTTGCTCGCAGCGCATGCAACTACGACACCATTTTGGTGTTGGGTGGCGATGGCATCATTCATGAAGTAGCAAATGGCATACTTAATTCCGGTGCCGAACATCTCCCGCGCTTAGGTGTTATCCCCGTGGGCTCTGGCAATGATTATGCGCGTACCTTACAGCTCCCCATAAACAACCCCCAGGCGAGTATTGAGACACTTGCGCGCAGCACAACCCGCTTGGTCGATGTGGGCAAGGTCAACGACACCTACTTTGTGCAGACACTTTCCTTCGGCTTGGATGCTGCCATTGCCCTCGATACATCTACCCGGCGCAGCAAGGGCACACGCCAAAAGGGCACCGGTCTGTTTGTTACCTCGGGTATGCGCATTTTCTCCCAGCATCACAACGGATGGTCGTATCGAGCTCTGTTTAACAAGCAGGAAGGCACGGCGGGCGACGAAATCATCTTTGCCGTACAAGTAGGCTCAACCTACGGCGGCGGTTTCAAGATATGCCCCAAGGCCAGCCCAACCGATGGTTTATTAGACGTGTGCCATAACGTCGAAATACCGCCCATACCCGCGGCGCTCATACTCTTTGGGCTCGCACGTACTGGACTTCATGTGGGAGCTAAGTCGCTTCGCTTCCGCCAGATAGAGCAGCTCTCCCTTTCTTTTGATGAAGAGCCTCCTGTACAAGTTGACGGTGAACCCTTGCACGGCACTGAGTTCCACATTCAAAGCGTGCCTCGCGCCTTAAGGGTCATCTGTCCGCTGTGAAGCTGTCATAGAGCGATGAGCCTGCAATAGCACACAGCGGCTACGTAGGCACGCAAGGTGTACTAAGCAGGCTCGCTCGCCGACAGCTCGATCAGTCTACGCTAGCTTTTAGCAGCTGCCATAAGGGCTGCCTTAACCTCGGTATCAGTTTTCAGCGCCATGACCTTAGCAGTGAGCTCATCTGCCTCCTGTTTAGTCCACTGAGAAATAATCTTGCGCGTGCGCAAAATGGAGGGTGCACTTACGGAGAACTCAGTCAATCCAAAGCTAAGCAGCACAGGAATGAGCAAGGGGTCTGCCGCCGCCTCACCACACATACCAACCATGATGCCTGCTTTGACGCCGGATTCGATAATGCAGCGAAGCGAGCGCAGAACAGCTGGCTGATACACGTTGTATAGATAGCCCACACGATCGTTGCCACGATCGGCACACATGGTGTATCCAATGAGATCGTTGGTGCCAATGGAGAAGAAATCGCACTCTTCGGCCAGGTCATCTGCGATGAGCGATGCAGCAGGAGTTTCAACCATGGTACCAACTTCAATGTCCTTGTTGTAGTCGATACCCTCGGCGTCGAGCTCGGCCTTGCACTCATTGATGAGCGCGTTCACATCACGAATCTCAGCAAGGCTCGTGACCAGCGGAATCATTATCTTAATGTCGCCGAAGGCGCTGGCTCGAAGCAAGGCTCGCAGTTGCACCTTGTATTCATCAGGGTTGGTCAAACAGTAGCGCACGGCACGGAATCCCATAAAGGGGTTCTCTTCCTTTTGTAAGTCGAGATACGGTATCTCCTTGTCGCCGCCTACGTCCAAGGTGCGGATAATAATTGGTTGATTCTTCATGCGAATAGCAACCTTTTGGTACGCAACAAACTGCTCATCCTCACTCGGCAGCTCAGTTGCATCCATAAACAAGAACTCGGAGCGGAACAGTCCAACTCCTTCGGCATCATGCTCTGCAGCACTATTGGCATCTTCGGGGTTGCCAATATTGGCAACAAGCAGTACCCGCTCGCCATCGGCGGTAAGCGTTGGCTTGCCCCGGTACGCCTCAAGTGCCACTCTCTCTTCAGCAAGTTTGGCGGCTTCGTTACGATAGGTTTCAAGTTCATCGTTGGAAGGCTCAACGATAACCTGACCTTCACTACCATTCACGACTACTAACTGGCCGTTTTTGATATTAGTGCAGCAATCCACAACGGAAAGCACTGCAGGAATCTCAAGGGCGCGGGCAATAATTGCGGAATGAGAGGTACGCCCACCTGTTTCGGTAACAATGCCTACTACATGCTCTTTGTCGATGGTGGCCGTCATCGACGGGGTAAGATCCGCTACAACAACAACAGTGTTCTCGGGCAAGATGGACAGATCTACAAGCTCGACGCCCAGAAGTTCTGCAAGCAGACCCTTTTTAACGTCTGCCACATCAGCTGCACGCTCGCGGAACAAGGGGTCGTCCATAGACGAAAACATCTGATAATACGCATCGTAGGCTTCCGATACCGCCTGTTCAGCGCAAATCCCTGAATCAATGGCATCGTCAACCGTTTCCAATATGGCCTCATCTGTGGCGAAGTCGATATGCGCCTGCATAATGCCTGCTTCTTCTTCAAGACCTTCTACGCGCATATCCTGAATTTGCTTCTCTGTCTTGGCAACAAAGGCATCCCGCGCCGCCACAAAGCGTGCCTTTTCTGCCTCGAGATCCTTAGGAGCCGTCGGCACAAACGACAAGTCGGGCTCTACTGCGACCTGTGCTACACCAATACCAATACCATCGGATGCGTTGACGCCTTTGTACATGGAAGCCTCCCTATCTAGGCGCGCCCGGGCTGGACGCGGTCTTAACCAAGACTCTTAACTGGAAACTACTGAGTAAACTGAACTACTGAGTATGTGCACTGCTCTTGAAGCCCGCAGCGTTAAGCCCTGCTGCGTTCATCTGCTCTTCCAAGAGCTTGTAGTAGCGCTCGATAGTCGTCTTGCGCGCTAAGCCACGACTCGCTGAGGTAGCAGAGCCACAACAGCTGGCAAATCGCAGGGCTTCATCGTAGGATGCGCCCTGATCAACCTTTGCCAAAAATCCTGCAACCATCGAATCGCCTGCACCCGTTGCATTAACGAGACGAATCTTCGGTGCCAAGCTAATGTGCTCCCTGCCGTCTGCATCAACCAATGCCGAACCATGTGTACCACACGACACGATAACGTTTGTCGCACCCTGGTCATGCAACAAGTGGGCATACGGCATAACTTCCTCGGGAGTCTCAGGTCGTACATCAAAGAGGCGCCCGACCTCATGATTGTTTGGTTTAATGAGGAAGGGTTTACGTGGTAGAGCCTTGAGAAGCTCTTGACCAGGAGCGTCAACAACAAAACGAATGCCCCGACCGGAAAACCTACCCATAATGGTGTCGTAGATCGTATCGGAGAGAGTGGCAGGAATCGAGCCGGTTAAAACCAGGGAGTCACCCGTACAAATTACCTCCATACGGCGAAAAAGTTCATCGATCTTTGATTGGGGCACCTTAGGACCAATGCCGTTAACCATGGTCATAACAATGCCGTTAAGCTTTACATTAATGCGGGTATTACCTCTGTCCAGACGCACAAAGTTGCAGGTTATACCCCTGTCTTGAAGATGTTCCAAAACGTAGTCGCCGGTAAAGCCGCCCAACAAGCCCATAGCAACATTGCTCACTCCAAGCTCGTTGAGCACACTCGAAACGTTAATCCCATTGCCACCACAGTGAAATTCTTCCTGTGAGGAACGGTTGGTATAGCCCATGTCGAGCGTAGTAGGGTGCATAACATAGTCCACAGCGGGGTTGAGTGTTAGAGTGTAGATCAACAGAACTCCTTCCAAACTCTCCTGATGCCTTAGTATGACGCAACAAGGGGCACATGGAGCCGAGCCTAACAAAAGATAGCGAAC
>CAYTTI010000111.1:0-4121 GCA_964440675.1 uncultured Coriobacteriaceae bacterium | reverse complement strand
TCACGAGCCAACCAGTATGGTTGTTCCCGTCTGAGTCGCGGTAGTACCAGTTACCATTCTCAAGAACCCAATAGCTCGACGTTGATGCAGCGAGCGCATACCAATCGTCACTCGTACCATAGAACTTGTTGAAATCGAGAAAGTACGAGTACCCGGACAGCTTACCTGTTGAGGTGTACTGATAAATCGTCGAGTCAGTACCCCAGGCACCGTAGGTATAGGATCCCTTACTGGGATCGGCGACAAAACCGCTAATGCCATTGGTTGTGTCGTAATAGCTATTCAAATATTGCGCAAGCCACAGTTTGTAACCAGCATTGTACACGCTTGTCCAATTATAGCCATTCGCTACGCTTTGACTCATATAGATAAGCGGCATTACACCCGTGAGCGAGTTCACCGTGTCCAGCCAAGTTTTTGCACCGCTCACATTGCTTACCGGCAAGCCACTATCTTCCCAGTCGAGACAAAGTATGGCCTTTCCAATGAGCGAACCGTTGTTGTAGCTGAGAACTTCATTAACGAAGTACTGTGCCTCGGCAGCAGCATTTGAGCCGCTTTCAGCATAGTGATACAAGCCAACGAGCTTACCAGCGTTCAAGGCGAGCTCTACTTGGCTCACCCAATACGGGTTTGTGTACCATGTGCCTTGGGAAACCTTAACGATGACAAAATCACACTGTTGGATAGTGGTGGAGGTGATACTGGACTGCCATGATGAGATGTCGATGCCGTCCAACCCAACAGAAGAAGCGTACGTTGAAATAGATAGGGCATCTGCAGCAGCTGCAGAATCATCATCTGCCGCCGAGTCCTGTTCGTCTATATAGTAGTAGTCAGGGGGGCTGTCAGTGGTAGCGCCCATACTCGATGTGACACGGCCCTGTGTGTCGGCTTCGTCTTGGCCGGTAGATTCTGGACTGGTAGAGCTTTCTGAGGAAGAATTCTCAGAAGAGGAGCTTCCAGAATCTACGTCCTCCTCGCCTGAGCCAGAGTCACTGTTATCGTCGCCCGTTGTCCCATCCGTACTGTCACTAGACCCAGCGGTGCTGTCCAGCCCAAGCGAATACGCAGCACTGGGAGCAACGAGCACAGAAGAGGCGACAAGTGCTATCACCAACCCTAAAACGCCAAGCTTATACGCAAGAACACCAAGCCCACGAAGAAAACCACGAACACGAACAGACACTGAATACTTCTTCTGCGCACGCACCACACCAGTCACCCTCTAACTATTTGAGAACTGTTTGAGTTTTTTGACAGTCCTGAGTCAGTCTATCAAAAGACGCTGAACGTCGAGGGCGATCATATATTCCTCATCGGTGGGAACAACCAAGACACGAATCTTGGAATCATCCGCAGAGATATCACGCACGTCATCGGAGCGAATGTCATTGAGCTCCGGATTGATAGCTACACCAATCCAGGCAAGACGCTCGCATATCTGAGCTCGCAGGGTTGGCGAGTTCTCCCCAATGCCTGCTGAGAACGCAAGGGCGTCCACGCCTTCAAGGGCTTGGCACATCTGCATGATGAGCTGGGCGGTGCGATAGCTAAACATCTCCATTGCCAGCTGGCTGTGCGTATCGCCCTCATCTGCCGCTCGCTCAATATCGCGTGCATCGCTCGAGATGCCCGAGAGCGCCAAAAGGCCCGATTCCTCATTCAACATGGTGTCGATCTCATCAACGCTGTAGCCACCCTCACGCTGCAGGTACAGGACGGTCGCAGCATCGATGGAACCACAGCGCGTACCCATGATAAGGCCATCGAGCGGAGTAAGCCCCATCGTTGTGTCCAGGTCGCGCCCATCCTGAATAGCAGAAAGCGAAGCCCCGCTTCCTAAGTGACAGCTCACCAATTTATGCACGCTGTGAGCGGTGAACTCATCGGTGGCACGCCAAATGTAGCGGTGGCTCGTTCCGTGATAGCCATACTTGCGGATGTGCAGCTTATTGCAAACGTCGCGGGGAAGCGCGTAACGCCACGCGCGCTCGGGCATAGTGGCATGAAATGCGGTGTCGCACACGATTACGTTGGGGGTATCTCCCATGCGCTCGAGGCAGTACTCAATAACCGCGAGCTCTCCCGGATTGTGCAAGGGAGCCAAAGGTGCCGCATTGCGCACCCACTCAAGCGTCTCTTCTGTCACCAACATTGAATCGGTGGCGTTGGGTCCACCCTGTACCACGCGGTGACCAATACCGTCGATGCAGATGTCGAGGTCGAGCAAGATGTCTAAAACATATTGAGCTGCCGCAGCATGGTTGGGCAGGTCCACACGAGTGCGAACTTTGCCGCCATCAAACTCCTCATGACCAATAAAGGATCCGTCAATACCTATACGTTCACAGGTTCCTTTTGCATAGATTTCATGGGTATCGACGTTTAGAAACTGATATTTCAGCGAGGAACTACCAGCATTAATGACAACAACGTTCATACAATCCTCCCACACAGCCCAAAGGCACCATCACGCCTACGCCGGCAAACAAACTTTAATAACACAAAAAATGCATACTATGCAAACAAATTTAGGTGAGTGTCTCTCCCAAATCCTTGCCGCCAAGCACGTGCAGATGAAGGTGTTCGACGGTTTGACCAGCCGCATGTCCCGTGTTGGCAATAAGCCGAAAACCAGAGGCAGCAATACCCTCGCGCTGCGCGACTTCTGCAACCGCATCAACCATGCTCTTCAAAACATCAGCGGGAACATCGTCAACAATGTGCGCATAGTGCTCCTTGGGAACAACCAACACATGAACAGGAGCTTGTGGACTGGTATCGCGAAATGCAGCAACACGCTCATTCTCATACACCATGTTGGTTGGAATTGCACCATTGGCAATCTTGCAGAAAATACAGCTGGTATCCTGAGTATCCTGAGCCATAGCTCTCCTTCCCTCTTCATCCGCCCGTACCGTCGTGGTTATATCGTCGTCGTGATTCTATCGTCGTGGTTATATCGTCGTGGTTTTCTGATTTTCGTCGATACAAGCGTAGCCGACGCACCGATACAAGTTCAGTCGATATCCTCATCAATAAAGACTGTTGCCGGAGCTGCCGTTGTATCCGGTTCAGCGTCCATATGCTGTGTAGCATCGAGTAAAACCTGAACCTTCTGCTCAGCATCTGCGAGGCGTGTCCGCAAATTCCCCAAAAGTTCAACCCCGCGAGCATAACGTTTGAGTGCATCTTCAAGTTCAAGCTCACCAGACTCAAGCGAGCGCACAATTTGTTCAAGCTCTACCGAAGCTTCCTTAAACGTGAGCGTTTCTACCTTCGTATCCTTCACGGCTTCGTCGTGCTCCTTGTCGTATCTGAGATCCGCCATATACTACTTCTCTCTGTATACAGTAGTCGTTTATATAGTAGTTGTTTATACAGTAGCTGTTGTAATTGCTACCCGTTACATTGCTACCCGCTGCGTGCGATGTTGATATCTTCTTGCATGGTTCTAGCGGTAACCCTGGCTTGCAGCGCGCCGTAGCCCAGCTTGACGTTCACCATATCCCCCGGCTCCACACCTGCAGCAGAGCTCAGCACATGTCCGCTCGCGTCCGAAACGATGGCATAGCCGCGACCGAGCACCTTGAGGGGTGAGAGCGCATCAAGCACCGATGCAAAGGATGCGACGGTTTGTGCGTAGGGCGTCGCAAAACGCTGTGCCACGTCGTTCAAGCGAAGCGTTATGCGCTGTAACACTTCCTGCTGGCGTGCTAGTGAGCGCGGGATAGCGTCATGTAGGCGCTGCTCGGTAAGCATAAGTTCCGCTACCCGATCATCAACCACACTGGCAGGGTCAAGCATACAGCGATGTCGCGCAAGCATATCGAGTGTACTTTTCTCGCGCTCAATACGGGCAGCCAGTACGTGATACAAGCGGTCGCGCCAATTGTCCAGCTGAGCATGATGCGTGCGAATGAGCGTTTGTGTAGTCAAGCTCAGCCGACGCGCCCTGCTTTCCATATGGTGCAGTATCTCATCGAGGGCAGGAGCCACGCTCTCAGCCGCTGCCGTAGGAGTCGAACAGCGCCGGTCGGCAACCATGTCACAAATACAGGTATCCGGCTCATGTCCAATGCCAGTTACCACGGGTACTGAACATGCAGCGAGGGAGC
>CAYTTI010000110.1:0-4127 GCA_964440675.1 uncultured Coriobacteriaceae bacterium | reverse complement strand
TGAGAACTGCAAGGTCTTCCATCAGTGGCGTCTCCACCGGAAAATAGCCCGCCTGCGCAAACACGGCACGCGCAGTATCGGAAATTCGCTCACGTGCGCACGCCTCTTCGGGAAGAATATCTTGAAAGCCTCGGGGTGTTCCTGCAAGCACCTGTCACCCTTCATGTTGCATACTGCCTGTACGAAGCACTGCCTGTACGAATCACAGCGCGCCTGCGCGAAGCTACGCGCGCCTGTACGCGCCTACGCACAGGCGCGCGAGCCTTCATCCAAGCATATAGTTCACTGAAATAAATACTCGAATACTCTAGTGCACTAAAGTGCCATTTGGGCGTTCAATATCCACCCTGAGAAAATACCATAATTGTTCGGTATTCCCGCAAAGAGTTGAGCCCCTGCACACGCTCCTGCATACGCCCGCGCTCTAACCACCTAAATACGCCTGCTGCACGCGCTTGTCTCCGGCGAGATCTGACGCCTTACCCGACATAGAGATCGTTCCTGTCTCGAGTACGTAGGCTCTGTCTGCAATTGCAAGCGCCATCTGGGCGTTTTGCTCAACTAAGAGAATGGTGGTTCCCGACTCATGTAAGGTACGAATGATGTCGAAGATTTCATGTACCAAGATGGGTGCCAAACCCATGGAGGGCTCATCGAGCATCATCAAGCGCGGACTCGACATAAGGGCGCGCCCCATCGCAAGCATCTGCTGCTCGCCACCAGAAAGCGTTCCCGCCAATTGACGCCTGCGCTCTGCTAAACGCGGAAAGCTCGTATACACCCGTTCCTTTGTTTCGCGCGCCTCATCATCAGGACGGGTGAAGGCTCCCATGTCAAGGTTTTCCTCAACCGTCATGTCTGCAAACACACGGCGCCCCTCGGGACACAGGGCAATACCACGTACCACGATCTTGTGTGCAGGAAGACCAGTGAGGCTTTCATTCTCAAAGCGGATTTTACCGCTGGTAGGACGCAAAAGACCCGTAATGGTATTGAGCGTAGTAGACTTACCGGCACCATTTGCGCCGATAAGGGTTACGATTTCGCCCTGCTCAACACAGAAGGAAACGCCCTTAAGTGCGTGGATAGAGCCATAGTGAACATGCAGATCGGAAACTTGGAGCATACTCATGGCTAGTCATCGCCTTCCTGCTTGCCCAAGTAGGCTTCGATGACTTCGGGGTTGTTTTGGATGTCCTCTGGCGTCCCCTTAGCAATAATCTTGCCGTAATTCAAAACGGCAATGCCCTCACATATCTCCATAACCAAACTCATGTCGTGCTCGATAAGCAGAATGGCAATTTCAAACTCATCGCGTACCCGGTGGATATTCTCACTGAGCTCGGCGGTTTCCGCTGGATTCATACCAGCAGCTGGCTCATCAAGTAGTAAGAGCTTGGGATTGGTAGCAAGTGCGCGCACGATCTCGAGACGACGTTGTGCACCATAGGGCAGGTTGCCCGCAGGCATATCGGCAAAGCCCACCATATCGAAAAAGTCGAGCAATTCTAGAGCGGTATTGTGCAAGCGACGCTCGGCAACAAAATGCTGCGGTAGGCGGAACATGCTACTCCACATGCCACAGTGTATTTCGTTGTGCAGGCCTATCATGATGTTTTCTTCAACCGTAAGCGAGCTGAACAAGCGGATATTTTGGAAGGTGCGTGCAATTCCCGCCTGGTTTACCTGATCGGTGCTCATCCCCGAAATATTGTGGCCATTGAGCAGTACCGAGCCCCGCGTAGGCTTATACACATTGGTCAACAGGTTAAAAACAGTGGTTTTACCCGCACCGTTTGGGCCTATGAGCCCCGCAATCTCGGTCCTGCCAAGCGTAAGGTTAAACTCATCGACAGCAGAAAGACCTCCAAAGTCGATGCCTAAGTGGCGACACTCAAGCACGGGTATGCTACCCAGATCGCGCTCGGGAATAATGGCATCGGATGGTACGTCCACCATTTTGGTTGGCTCATCGCGGAAATGGGGGAATCTAAGCTTAGCAGGCATCACCCTCACCTCCCTCAGTTTGGGAAGCTTCTATCTTGGGTCTTTGTCGACGGAGCGCTCCTTTTATACGTTGGCCAAAATCGCGTAGTGTTTGATTATTCGTAATGAGCATGACCACAATCAACACCACGGCATAGATCAGCATACGATAGGTATCGATGGCACGTAGCGCTTCGGGAAGAATGGTCAACACCGTTGCTGAGATAACCGATCCGCGGATATTGCCCATACCACCCAACACAACGTAGACCAAGATGAGAATCGACGTATTAAACTCAAAGCGCTTCGGCGCGATTGAAGAGAAATTTTGCGCGTACAGTGCCCCCGCCATACCGGCAATTGCAGCGGCAACAACAAAGGCCATCAAACGGTACTTCGTCGTGTTAATACCAACGGACTCGGCTGCGATGCGGTTATCGCGAATGGCCATGATGGCCCGCCCCGAGCGCGAGCGCTTGAGGTTAAGCACCACAAAAAGGGCGAAGAGCACAAGCAAAAAGCCTACAAAGAAGGTAGAAAGGCGTGTTATGCCCACCGCGCCTTGAGGTCCCTTGATAATGGTGCGTCCCGACTCCATAGCAAGTGCCGCTTCACTGCTAAACGAGATGTGAATCCCGGCGCTGTCGACACCTACGTACATGTTGTTAAGCAAGGTCTTAATGATTTCACCAAAGGCAAGCGTCACAATAGCCAAGTAGTCACCATGCAGGCGCATAACCGGCACACCAACAATGACACCTGCTACCGCAGCTAAGATGCCACCAATGACCATGGATACCACGAGCAGTAGTACCGTGTTGGAGATTATGTTGGCAAAATACGCCGATGCAACAACACCCGTAAATGCACCAACGCTCATAAAGCCTGCGTGACCTAGCGAAAGCTCCCCCGAAAGCCCCACCACCAAGTTAAGCGATACGGCCATGGCAATGTAGGCACAGATGGGAATAAGCTGGCCTTGCAGGGCTGAGCCTATAAATCCCCCGGCAATGAGAAACTGCACAGCAATATAGGCAGCGACAACCATGCTATAGGTGATAATGTCACTTCTCAGTGCGCGTTTTGCCTTTTGTGACATAGTGCGCGATGCCATAGCAATCACCTACACCTTCTCCGTCATTGGCTTGCCCAACAGACCCGTAGGACGAACCAGCAAGACAATGATGAGGACAAGAAAGACAATGGCGTCAGAAAATTGCGTGCCCAAATAGGCGCGGGCAAGGATTTCAACAACACCGAGCAGCAGGCCACCGAGCAAAGCTCCTGGAATTGAGCCGATACCACCAACAACCGCTGCGGTAAATGCCTTGATGCCCGGCATAGATCCCGTCGTAGGCATAAGCGTTGGATAAGTCGAGCACAACAAGACACCCGCCACCGCCGCCAAGCCAGAGCCAATGGCAAAGGTAAGTGAGATGGTCGAGTTAACGTTAATACCCATAAGCTGAGCTGCACCACGATCCTCAGCACAGGCACGCATGGCCTTGCCCATCTTGGTTTTCGACACAAAGAGCGTCAGCAAGACCATAATGACGATGTTGGCAATAACCGTCACGACTGAGGTCGAGGAAATAATGAGCTGACCATCGAAGAGACGTAGCGAGGGTAGGGTGATAAGCTGCGGAAAGGATTTAGGATCCGACCCCCAAATGAGCAGTGCAGCGTTCTGCAGGAAGTACGACACGCCAATTGCAGTAATCAGTACGTCGAGCGAAGGGGCGTTGCGCAAGGGCTTGTAGGCAAGGCGCTCGATAACGATACCGAGTACCGTGCATCCTGCAATACAAACGAGCAATCCAATAATGGGACTCATCCCAAGGTAGACCAGCGTGCAGTAGCACAGGTATGCACCCACCATGATGACGTCGCCGTGCGCGAAGTTGAGCATTTTGGCAATGCCATACACCATGGTATAGCCCAGCGCAATAATGGCATACACGCTACCTAAGCTTATGCCATTCACGAAGTTCGTGAGAAAGCCCATCGTCATCCCCCTTCTTGTATGTCATGCGTTTACTCGATGAAACGCATAAGCAATGCATAGGAAACAGAGTTCTTTCATACAACTAGCGGGGACTCCTCACAGAGTCACCCGCCAGAAATGTATTACCACACAGATG
>CAYTTI010000109.1:0-4135 GCA_964440675.1 uncultured Coriobacteriaceae bacterium | reverse complement strand
GGCAAGTGCCTTTCTTGGCTCTGTTGTTGCAGGCTGGACCAGCCTTATGATCTCTATTTGGATGGTTGGCGGCCTCATTATGATGTCCCTCGGTATCGTGGGCGAGTACGTTGCCCGTACCTATTTAGAGGCAAAGCGCCGCCCGCGCTATGTCGTGATAGATAAGCGTTTGTAAATTCCATACAAAGTCATACTTCAGTTCTACACAAAGTCATACAACGAGAGGAGATATATGAGACTCGATAAATGGGCGGTAACAGCTCAAGAGGCTCTGCAGGCCTCCCTTGGAATTGCCGCCGATGCACAAGCACCTCAGCTTAAACCCATTCACCTGCTTAAAGCACTCCTTAGCTCGGGAGAACGCAACATACGCGCCATCCTCGAGCGCGTAGGTGCGAATCCGTCTCTCGTAGAGTCACAGGTAGATGATGCCATCGCTCAGCTACCCAAGATGACGGGTGATACAGCGCACATGGGTATGGGTCAGGACATGGTGCGTATTACCAACGATGCGGAGTCTTTAGCGTCTAAGCTGGGAGATTCCTATGTAACGAGCGAACACTTGCTGTGTGCGCTTGCTAACGACAAGGGCGAAGCAGGTAGCATCTTAAACGGTGCCAACGTTACCTCAAAGCGCATTCGTGAGGCCTACGACGAGCTGCGCGGCGACGAGCGAGTGAGCGCGCAAGATTCAAAACCACAGTTCAAAGCCCTGGAGCAGTACGGAAGAAACATCACGAACCTCGCTCGCCAAAATAAGCTCGACCCCGTTATTGGTCGCGTGGAAGAGATTCGTCGCACCATTCAAGTCCTGTCGCGGCGCACCAAGAACAACCCCGTGCTTATTGGTGAGCCTGGTGTGGGCAAGACAGCCATTGTTGAAGGGCTCGCACAGCGCATCGTTTCAGGCGACGTACCTACAACGCTTCGAGACAAGGATGTGGTTGAGCTCGACATGAGTGCACTTGTGGCGGGTGCGAAATACCGTGGGGAGTTTGAAGATCGACTCAAAAGTGTGCTGAAAGAAGTTCAGAAATCAAATGGCCAGATCATCCTCTTTATTGATGAGCTACACACCATAGTGGGAGCGGGCTCTACAGGTGATTCTTCTATGGATGCGGGCAACATCTTAAAGCCTGCGCTCGCCAGAGGGGAGCTGCACGCTATTGGAGCCACTACACTCGACGAACACCGCAAGTATATAGAGAAGGATCAGGCACTTGCCCGCAGATTCCAGACGGTGTTGGTGTCTGAGCCTACGGTGGAAGAAACAGTATCTATTTTGCGTGGTCTTAAGGAAAAGTACGAGATTCACCATGGCGTGCGTATTACCGACTCTGCGCTGGTGAGTGCTGCGGATTTGTCGAATCGCTATATCTCTGATCGCTTTTTGCCGGACAAGGCAATCGATCTCATCGATGAGGCAGCAAGTCGCCTGCGTATGGAACTCGACTCCATGCCGGCCGATATCGATGCCCAGGAGCGTCAACTCACGCGCTTGCAAATAGAAGAACAAGCCCTTATGAGGGAGGAAGACGAAGCCTCACACAGACGTCTGGAAGAGCTACGCCGCGAGATGGCGGAAGTGCGAGAGACCTTGGATTCCATGAAGGCCGCCTGGCAAAACGAAAAAAGTGACATCGATAGGGTGCGCGACCTCAAGGAACAGCTCGAACAAGCCCGTCAGGAAGAAGAGCGAACCACCCGTGACGGAGATCTCGCACGAGCCTCTGAGCTGCGCTATGCCATCATTCCTCAACTACAACGTCAGTACGAGGATGCAGAGAGCAGTCTGAATGAACGCCAAGAAGAGGGTAGCTTGCTCAACGAGGAGGTAACGAGCGAAGAGGTTGCAGAGGTTGTGAGCAGTTGGTCGGGTATCCCTGTATCCAAGATGGTGCAGGGTGAGATCGAGAAGCTCCAAAACCTTGAGAGCGAGCTGCACCAGCGAGTTGTGGGACAAGACGATGCGGTGACTGCGGTGGCTTCTGCTGTGCGGCGCAGTCGTGCTGGTTTGTCCGATCCCGAGCGTCCCATCGGGAGCTTCTTCTTTTTGGGTCCCACTGGTGTGGGTAAGACCGAGCTGGCAAAAGCCTTAGCACAGAGCCTTTTCGACGACGAACGTGCCTTGGTGCGTATAGACATGAGCGAGTACATGGAGAAGTTTTCCGTGCAACGCCTTATCGGTGCGCCCCCAGGATACGTTGGCTATGACGAAGGTGGCCAGTTAACGGAGACGGTACGCAGACGTCCCTACTCGGTGATCTTGCTTGATGAGATGGAAAAGGCACACGCGGATGTGTTCAACGTGCTGTTACAGGTGCTCGATGACGGAAGGCTGACGGATGGTCAGGGCAGGGTAGTAAGCTTCAAAAACACCATCATTATTATGACGAGCAATGTTGGCAGCGACTATATTGCCTCTGCAAGTCTTACCACCGATCCCGAAGAGCTACAGCGCAAAGTAAACGAGGCCTTGCGTCAAACCTTCAAGCCGGAGTTTCTGAACCGTATCGATGATGTGGTGGTATTTCACGCGCTTGGTCTTGACGATATCGAGCACATTGTAGATATACAGTTGGACGATGTGCGCAAGCGTCTGGATCGCAAGCGCATTGAACTCCAGCTCACCCCAAGCGCTTTGCAGTCACTGTCCTTCGAGGGGCTTGATCCCGTGTATGGTGCGCGTCCACTTAAACGTCTCATTCAGCGTCAGGTGGTTGATACTGTGGCAAATCTCATCATTAATGGAGAACTGCTTGAGGGAGAGACAGTACTTATAGATGTTGATGAGAGTGGTAGATTCGTGGCGCGCGTACAAGGCACAAAGCTCAGCGAAGGGTAACGGGTGAGCTCAGCGCCGTACCTGCGCTAGGCAGCTACTCTCAGCGCCGTATCTACGCTAGGCAGCTACTCGCTTGACCCCTCGGGCTCGTTTGAGCTTTCGGGCAGTTCAGCTCCTAGGCGGCTCTCGGACGGGTTAGCTCCTGAGTTCTCGGGCAATCCAGCTCCTGAGCCTTCAGGCAGCTCGGCAGCTGACTCGACGGCTAATTCAGACGCCTGTATCACCGATCCGCAGTGCGGGCAGCGGGAGGCACCCTGCTTGACTTCCTCGAGGCAAAAAGGGCAGGCAGGTTTGGGTGTCTTTTCCTCTGCCTTCTCCTTATGGACTCCAACAATGGCCTCGCTTTTCTTACGTAGAGTTTTTACTGCCTTGAGCATAATGAAAACCGAGAGTGCTACTAACAGAAAACTGATGACTGCATTTAAGAAATTGCCATAGGAAATCATGGCGCTGCCAATCCCTATCTGCAGGGAAGAAAAATCAATGCCGCCGGTGATAATCCCGATAACAGGCATCACGATGTCATCAACCAAGGAGTTAACGATACTGGTAAATGCAGAACCAACGATAATACCTACGGCCATATCCAGGACGTTGCCGCGTGATATTACGAACTCTCTAAATTCGTCGATAAGATCCTTCATAGAACAAATTCCCAAAATAGCAGCGCAACTACGAGTAGTATGCATACGACAATAATCACACCGATAATAGTCATCATCGAGCGTTGTTGCCGTCTCTGCGTAAAAATAGCACGGTTGCCTTTGGGAATCTCGAGGTAACGCGCGTAGTCGGAACTCTTTTGTACCGTACGCAAGTCCTGACGTGCCCGCCTGTAGCGCCTGTTTTCCAGCGTTGCACGATTGGAAGAAGTAAAGTTAGAGTCGTGGCGATAGGCGATCTTCTCGTTAAGCTCATCGTCTGCAAGACGGTTGATAGGATCGAGTGTTCTGCGCGTTGGCTTTGAAACACGCTTATGAGGCTTTATAGGAACCCTCTTTTGAACAGGGGCATCTTCGACAACAGGGGGTTTTTCAGCAACGGAGGTTCCCTTGACAGGTGCACCTTGGGCGGAGTCCTGCACAGCAGAGGAGTCCTGTACTGCGGAGTCCTGCACGGAGCTGTTCTGCTCGAGCGCTTGATCCTGTTGTGTCGAGCTATTTTCTACCACCATCGCTCCGAAGCATCAATAACCTACTTCGCTTCCATCTTACTTGGATATAGCCCCATACACACAATCTAAAAAGATTTTTTTCGGTGGAGTGTTAGGCATTGTTAGGTAATCCATGA
>CAYTTI010000108.1:0-4198 GCA_964440675.1 uncultured Coriobacteriaceae bacterium | reverse complement strand
TATCATCTAAAAGAGAACTTAGCTCAGGAGCCTAAACAGCCTCTTTTTGCTGCAAAAGTCGAGATACCAGATGATGGCGAGCATACAGAAGGGTTATCCAAATGGCGGGGCACACAACACTTGCCCCGCCAGGGTGCCAGTCTCGGCTTATTAGGAGCAGGCTTGATACTCATCCCTATGGCGCTGCTGGGTGCACAGCTGTTGTTGTGTCCACGAGGTTTGTCATCCAGATGGTTCATGACTTCAATTTGGGGAATAATCCTGTTCTGGGATGTATTGTTCAACAAGGTAGGGAGCATACGGACATGAGCAGAATTTTGGTTGCATATTTCAGTGCTAGCGGAACTACGGCGAGTGTGGCCAGGCAATTGGCGAAGGCAGCAGGAGCCGATATTTATGAAATTCTTCCCGCCGTACCATATACTACGAGTGACTTAAACTGGATGGACGAACAATCTCGCAGTTCTGTGGAAATGAACGACAAAAGTAGCCGCCCAGCACTGGCAGACAGGGATGCTAAGATTGCCGATTATGACACCATCCTGCTGGGCTTCCCCATCTGGTGGTACGTGGCTCCAACTATCATTAACAGCTTTCTGGAAAGCTACGATTTTTCCGGGAAAAAGATCGTCCTATTTGCCACCTCTGGCGGAAGTGGATTTGGCAGAACCGCAGAAGGCCTCAGAACGTCTGTGTCAACAGATACTACCATTCAGGAGGGAAAAGTACTCAACGGATTGCAGTCAATTGCCGGATTGAAGGCTTGGGTACAGAGCGTGATTTAGGAGATAGCAAAAAATGAAGTATACGACATTGGGGAAATCGGATTTGAACGTTTCTCGCATCTGCATGGGCTGTATGGGCTTTGGCAATGCAGCGACGGGTCAGCATAGCTGGACTGTGGATGAGGCTCAGACTCGGGAAATCATCAAACATGGTCTGGATCGAGGGATCAATTTCTATGACACCGCTATTGTCTATCAGAACGGTACCAGCGAACAGTATGTAGGGAAAGCTCTGCGAGATTTCGCCCGGCGAGACGAGTACGTGATCGCCACTAAGTTCACCCCAAGAACTCAAGAGGAAATCGATGCGGGTGTTACAGGTCAACAGCACATTGCAACGTATTTGGATCAGAGCCTGAAAAACCTAGGCGTGGACTACGTAGATCTCTATATCTATCACATGTGGGACTACCAAACTCCCGTTGAGGAAATCATGGATGGGCTACACCATGAGGTGAAAGCTGGAAAGATTCGATATATCGGTATCTCCAACTGCTTTGCCTGGCAGCTGGCAAAGGCCAACTTCTATGCTCGGGAGCATGGGCTGACGGAATTCATCTCCGTTCAAGGGCACTACAACCTCATTGCTCGAGAAGAAGAGCGGGAGATGGTTCCCTTCTGCGCAGATCAGAACATCGCCATGACCCCCTATAGTGCCCTTGCTGGCGGGCGACTTTCTAAGCGCTCCGGAGAGACTTCCAAACGGTTGGCGGAGGATGCCTATGCAAGGTCTAAATACGATGCAACCGCCGAGGCGGATGCCAGAATCATCGCTCGGGTGTCGGAGCTAGCAGACCGCAGAGGGGTTTCCATGACGGAAGTTTCGTTGGCCTGGCTATTACAGAAAGTGGCTGCTCCCGTGGTGGGAGCCACAAAATTCTCTCATGTAGATGGTGCTGTCCGTTCGGTGGATTTGGAACTGTGTCAGGAAGAAATGGACTATTTGGAGGAGCTGTACGTTCCTCATGCCCTGGTAGGCGTGATGGCTCAGAACGGCACACAGAAAGCCGGAAATGCGCTTTGATGTCAAGTAGGAATGCGTCCTGATACCAAAAACGCTGATACCAAACGGAAACTTGGTATCAAACGGAAATGCGCTTTGACCTCTTTGATACCAAACAACCTGCTTTTTAAATAACCGTCAGGAGGATGTATAACATGGAAAAAGTCACGCAGACTGCAGGTAGAAGCCAGCTTGGCGATTTTGCGCCAGACTTTGCCCACTTTAACGATGATGTGCTCTTTGGCGAGAACTGGAACAATCAAGATATTGACCTAAAAACTCGCTGCATAGTCACCGTCGTGGCGCTCATGTCCTCTGGTATCACCGACTCATCACTCGCCTATCACTTAGAGAACGCCAAGGCTCATGGTGTCACCCGTGCGGAGATTGCCGCCATCGTTACCCATGTGGGTTTCTATGTGGGTTGGCCGAAGGCTTGGGCGGTTTTTCGCCTAGCCAAGGAGATATGGAGTGAGGCTAAGCCAGAAGCGATAGAAAAAGATCAGTATCAAAATTCTATCTTCTTCCCCATTGGTGAGCCCAATGATGCTTTTGCACAGTATTTTACCGGCCAGAGTTACCTTGCCCCACTGTCTACCAGCCAAGTGGGTATTTTCAATGTGACCTTCGAGCCGAGTTGCCGCAACAATTGGCATATCCATCATGCGGATCAGGGTGGTGGACAGATTCTTATCTGTGTTGGTGGCAGAGGCTACTATCAGGAATGGGGCAAGGATGCTCTCGAGATGGAGCCGGGAGACTGCGTTAACATTCCTGTTGGTGTAAAGCACTGGCACGGTGCTGCACCAGACAGTTGGTTCTCCCATTTAGCTATCGAGGTACCAGGCGAAAATTCATCCAATGAATGGCTGGAGCCGGTAGATAATACCCAGTATGGGGCATTGCAGTAAAGCCAAGGGATCACCATAGGAGGAGGCCTTTATGAAACTCGGTGTAGTAGGAACGGGCTTGATGGCTAGCTTTGTTGTACCACACCTAGGAGCATGGGACTGTCCTGTTACAGCGATCGCGCATACGCCGCGTTCGCTTGATAGGGCGCGCGATTTTGCCAAGCCATATGGAGCGAACCTATTTCCCTCATATGATGACATGATTGAACAGGGTGACATCGATACGGTCTACCTTGCGGTGCCCAATAATCTGCACTACCGCTTTGCGCTCCGAGCACTTGAGGCGGGCAAGCATGTGATCGTAGAGAAGCCCATTGCGAGCAATGCCTGGGAGGCGGAGCAGATCGCTACGGCAGCACGCGAGCGTAACTTGTTGGTATATGAGGCTATTTCGACCCTCTACCTACCCAACTACGCTCGTATACGAACGCTGTTACCTCGTATTGGGCAGGTCAAGGTCGTGACTATGAATTACAGTCAATATAGTCGTCGATACGACGCGTTTTGTGCGGGGGATGTCCTACCAGCCTTCGACCCTGCCAAGGCGGGTGGCGCGCTCATGGATCTCGGAGTTTACAATCTCTACTACCTTCAAGGGCTCTTTGGGGCACCCGAGCATGTGAGCTATACAGCCAATGTTGAGCGTGACATCGATACCTCAGGGATTGTGACGCTTGATTATGGCTCCTTCAAGGCCGTAGCGATTTGTGCGAAGGATTGCGCTGCACCCGTACAGAATGTTATTCAAGGCAATAAGGGCTATATTTTGCAGACTACACCCGCTGGTGTCTGCGGCGCGGTGACGCTGCGTTTGAACGACGGTACCGAAGAACACTATGACGAAAATCCCGACCTGCAGTGGGAAAGCGAGTTCCGTGCATTCGCAGCAGGTATCGACAGTGGGGATCTCGTAGGTTGCTATGAAATGCTCGAACACAGCCTTGCCGTTGCACACACGATGTACGATGCGCGTTGTACGGCTGGTGTGCGCTTTCCGATGGATGACGTGAGCGATTAAGTTGAATGCTATGTCTACATGATGGCAAAGAGAATCCCATATATAACGAGTGATATAGCCAGGTACACCGCAATAGTACGTGCATCGCGCAAACGTGAGCGCCCGGCAATCCATGGTAAGAGAGTCGTGAGGCTGTAGCGGCTGAGCATAAGATACAGTACGCCTAGCAGCAACGGCAAACAGCACGCGTAGATGAGCCAGAGTGACACAGCCAAGGGAAGGACTTCACCGTTCACGGGCTCGCGCAATGATTGACTGGCTGCAATGATCAAGATAATTGCGACAATGCCGAGCAAAATGTTCCATATATGGCCGGCGACACGAAGATAGCTATTAGCGCGAGAAACGGTGTTCGGAGCGTCTAGAGTGTTCGGGGCGTCCGGGGTGCCCGGAGTGTTCGGAGCGTCTAGGGCGTTCGGTTCCTCGATGGAAGCTTCTATTACGGGGACATCCACATCTTCGCTCCACGCAAGTTCAAATG
>CAYTTI010000107.1:0-4209 GCA_964440675.1 uncultured Coriobacteriaceae bacterium | reverse complement strand
AGCGTTTGCAGCGACAAATTACGCCCATACAACACGTCGAGCACGCGTACCGAGTGTGCGTTATGGCAAAAATGCTGGCCAGTTCGCCTGTGGTAAATGGCATCGAGCGAGCGTTCCCCTGCGTGACCAAAGGGTGTATGCCCAATGTCGTGACCCAGTGCAATCGCTTCGATAAGGTCGCCGTTCAAACCCAAAGCAGAGCCAATATCGCGGGAAATACGCGCCACCAGCTGAACGTGTAAGCCTCTGCGTGAAATATCGTCGTTTGCATGAAAGCTAAACACTTGAGTTTTGCCAGCTAAGCGGTTGTATCCTGGCAAGTGCAATATTTTTTCGCAGTCACGCACAAAACCTGGGCGCTGAGCAGATGCTGCATCCCGCTGGGAGGCATACCTGCGCTTGCAGGCCTCATCCGCAGTCGCAAAGGGTGAGCGATGTTGTGCGAGCCGATTCGCTTCTACCTCGCGCGCCGCTGCATCGCTTAAGCGAAAGGGTAGGTTTGGTGCCAAGCGGTTGACTGGAGGAATTACATGTTCGGGCATAAGGATTCCTTTCCTGCCCTCTGAGCTTATTGCTTGCGTGGTTCTCTAAACCTATTGCTACGTGGTTCTCTGAGCTTATTCCCTCGCTCCGAGTACCTATGATTCACTTCTTGGGGTGTTCCCCCTCATCTACTACAATACAGCCCATGTGAAAGCGATTAGTCCACTCGCCAATGGTCGGCTGATATCCGCAGCGTGTATACACACCCGAAAACCTCCCGTTAAACAGAAACAGACCTTCCAAGTTGTTGGCGGGTACAAAGTCGACCGCATACTGTTGACGGTCGGCCTCCCGAGCTTGCATATCGGTGTAGCCAGCACCCTCAACAAGGCGCCCACCGATTACCATAGGCGTTGCATACTGCGCAGCATAGCGCTGGACAACTCCGCCAATCCGTGCCGTTTGCTCGAGCGCCTCCTGCCATCGATCCTGTGTAGCCTCTAAACCAGAGAGCACACCCACCGAGTTGTATCCGTCAGAAGGCTTAACAATCCATTCGTCTTTGTCCTGGTAGAGGCTTAAGTCGCTTCCCGAGGAAAGCAGGTAGGTCTCCGGAACATGAGCGTGCACGAAGGCGAGTTCATCTTCGTCTAAGAACTCAGAGGCATGTTCGCTCCACAACAGCGCAAAGACGGTTTTCGTGTGGCACGGCCAGGTGCGAAATGACCCCACCAGGCACGCCAGCCCTTCTCGACCTGCCTGCATAAAGGCATCAGCTCCCGCACAGGGCTTATCAAGCATCTCACCAGTTACCGCACGTCGCCATACGCAGTCAACAGGGCCTTGTGTGTCGCATAAGCGGCGTCTGCCGTCTACCATTTCAATACGCAGGTCGTGCATGTCGGCAAAGCGTGCAGATACCCCCAGCTCGGCAAAGCGGCGACACAGACTATCGACCTCCCCATGGCTTGCCGACTCATCGTAGTCCACGAACAGTAGCTGCGGGGTAGTCTTTGGGTGACCATCGGTCCCGGCGTGCTCCCACGACCTATAGCACGCAAGTACGGCCTCACAGCCCAGACGCTCAACATCGAAGGTGGAAATAGAGGCGTGGCGCTGAGCAAATTCTTGGTAGGTCGCACTCGACTGAATAGCGCGCGTGATTTCTACCGTTGCATTCAGGCCGGCAGAGCCGTCGGTATTGAGCTCGCAGAACTGAAAATCGCCCGTTTCTTCGTTGAGGAAAATATCCACCCGGGTAATGGGGATAAGCTGCTCATAAGCTGCCGGAGTGCAGCAGAGATCCTCCATCTGCTTGGTCAGGTGGAACTCAGCGCGAAAGCTGGGATCTTCGAGAAAGCGGCGGGTAACTTTCTCCATGATGCGGCTCATGGTGTGCGCTATGTCCGCAAGAGCATCTATTTCAGCACGGGTAAAGATTTTGGGAGTAAACGCCCAGGATACAGGACCCCCGTGGTAGAGGGCATCGGTTGTCGCCAGCCACTCGTCGGCCTTACGTCGGCTTTCTAGGTCACCATCCAACGACCTGCATATCTCATTGAACTCGTCTTCGAGTATGCGGCCACATCCAAACACGCAGGCATGCTCCTGTGTATGGCTGTTTCCGGGCATGCAACCATTACCAGACACTAACGCCGATCCGTGTTGCGTCGCTGCACATTGCGCCTCCACGTGTTGTGCTGCTATAGACTCCTTCATGAAAATCCTTCCTGCTACTCTCCCGGCTTAATGGCTATTGACCTTTCTCACGCGACGTCCGTATTCCCATGAGACATGCGCGCGGACAATCTGCTACTCCCCCGGCATAACCGTTTGGTAGAACTGCTCGCCATCGTCCAAGCGCAGCACCATAACACGGCCTGAACCCACCAGCGAGCCTGCACCACAGTCGATCGCGAGACGGTCGGCAACACCAGCGGTGGCGGTACTTGCACCCAGCGAAAGCATGCGGCACAGTCCTGCGTGCATGGCAGAGCGATCTACGCTGTCTGCAAGACGCTCAACGACAACGGTGGGGGTGTGTCCGGCAATAACCACCGGACCCTTTCCCTGCTCATCGATCAGGCCGGTGGGACTTCCCCAAAACTCCCCACGAATCCACACAAGGTCTTCCTCGCTCTGTGCAGCAAGCATGGCGTCGATATCTTTACCCGATATACCCGGCTGCATACCCCTTGCGCCAGGACGCACACCCGCATGCACAAGCACATAATCCCTGTTATTTACCTGACAGCGCGCATACAAAGGAAGCCCTGCCACCCAGCTGATGAGGTCTGCCACTTCCTCTTCGGCAAGCTGGGCAAGCTGTGCAACGGTTTGATCTCCCCCGTTTATCATCCAGCCAGCCCAGGCAAAGCCATCGCCTTCGCTGCACAAACAATCGAGCATCATGCGTTCATGGTTACCCATGAGCACCACCGCATTGGGAAGCGAACGGCAGAGCTTCATAACCCCAACTGGGTCTGGTCCGCGATCCACCATGTCGCCCAGCACGTATATTGCATCATCTTCTGCAGGGGATATCTCGTCAAGCACGCGCAGAAGGGGAAGAAGATGTCCGTGCACATCTGAGAAGACATAGCTTGCCATGCATATCACCTATTCGTATTGCCTCTAGGCGGGATGTTGACTGTAGCATGCACTCATGTAGTTAGTATATTTAGTCAACCTCTTCAAGTGGGCAGCGCGTATGAGGATATACCAGCACCCAGAAAGGCTCCGTTATGAGCAAAGCAGATGAAATCTTTTGCACGATGTGCCGCGACATCATCGAGCATGGTACTACCACCGAAGGTGAAAAAGTGCGCCCACACTGGAGCGACGGGGAGCCTGCATACACCATTAAGCAGTTTGGTGTATGCAATCGCTACGACCTGCGTGAGGAATTCCCCGCAATAACGCTACGTCGAACCGCCCTTAAATCCTGTATGGATGAGGTGCTCTGGATTTACCAGCGTAAATCTAACAACATCAACGACCTCAAGCCTCATATTTGGGATGAGTGGGCGGAAGAAGACGGCTCAATTGGCAAGGCCTACGGCTACCAAATAGCACAGGTAACTCACTACCCCGATGGCGATTTTGACCAGATGGATCGGGTACTCCACGACCTAAGCACCACGCCGTATTCTCGCCGCATCATCACCAACATGTACACCTTTGCCGACTTGCCCGAGATGAACTTGTACCCGTGCGCGTACTCGGTTACTTACAACGTTACCGAGCATCCCGGCGACGCACAGCCAACCCTCAACATGCTTTTGATGCAGCGCTCGCAAGACGTGCTAGCAGCGAATAACTGGAACGTATGCCAGTACGCCATCTTGCTTATGATGGTGGCTCAGGTGGTACATATGCAGGCAGGAGAGCTGCTCCACGTTATCGCAGATGCTCATATTTACGACCGGCATGTTCCCATTATTCAAGAGCTGATTGAGCGCCCACACCATCCTGCACCAACGGTAAAGCTCAACCCTAAAATTACGAACTTCTACGACTTTACGACCGACGACCTCATAGTGAAAAACTATGAATGCGGCCCCCAGGTTACCAACATCCCGGTTGCTATTTAGGTGGTGTGACCTGCACACTTATTTCGGATGCCTGCTTTAATGATTTACCACGGCCTTGTATCACCAAATATAGGCTAAAAGGAGCTCTATGAATGCTGTTGTTGCGGTATGCCAAGATTGGGGCATAGGTTTT
>CAYTTI010000106.1:0-4212 GCA_964440675.1 uncultured Coriobacteriaceae bacterium | reverse complement strand
ACAATCGAGCCGAGCACTTCGTAAACGAGGAGTATTCCGTAGCACTTCTCAAAGGTGATACATTAACACCGCACGAAAAAAGCTCAACCGCTCGCAAGCTCGCTCATCTCATCGGCCTTCCTTCGGATCTCGTCGAACGCTGCAATCTGCGTATAGACCTCGACAACTTCCGCAAAAACCTCATGGCTGACAAAGGAAAGATGACCGGCCGCCTAGACACACGCGTCCTCGGGGACGAGTTTTCCGTCTATCAGACTGACACCACTTTTTTTGAGTGGGAGGATCCGTCCGCGTGGGCCTTCGAAGTCGTATGGCAACGAGCATTCCGCAACTTCGTAAAGGGTGAGCTTGGCTATACCGCTCCAACCGACCACTATCTGCGCTCCAGCATGGACGTTACGATGAACTGGGACAAACGTCACGGAGAACCAGGAGTACCGGGCGAAAAACTCGCGCTCGCCAATGTCACACACGACATCGCCGTGGCGCTTCGTCGCAATCCCACTTGCAAGATGCAAATCATTGGTGGTCTTTACGACACTGCTACAACCTGGTGGAACGTAAAGCATGACCTTGCGTGTCAATTCCTCTCCCCCGAGCTCAAGAGCCGTATCGAGTATCACCTCTACGAATGTGGTCATATGGCCTACACCCATGTTCCCACGCTCGAACGCATGGGCACCGACACTGCAGCTTTCTACGCTAAAGATTAGTATTCGTCCTGCGTGCGCGTGCGACGCCTCGGCTCGATCGTACGACCCGAGGCGTCGCCCTAGCTGCTTCCTATAACAGGGACTTCATCGCCTTAACAAGCCCTGCAACATCCATGCCATTACGCTCATATAAGAACTCTGGAGTAGCAATGGGAACAAACTCTTCTGGACAACCGCGCATTGCTAAGGGACACGAAATACCCGCTTCTCCAAGCGTTTGGGCAACGAGCTGACCGAGTCCACCGCATATGTTGTGATCCTGTGCTGCCACAATACGTCCCGTTTGCGCCGCACCGTACACCGCGTCTACATCGAGCGGCTTAAGCGTATGCATATCGACCACACGCATATGTAGACCAAGCTCGTCTTCGAGCGCCTGAGCTGCTTCCATTGCGGTATGCACAAGCGAGCCAGAGCAAATAAAGGCTCCGTCATCTCCGTCTCGTGCAGTAATTGCCTTGCCCACCTCGTAGGACACCGTGTCGCTATAGAGTTGCGGAAGTGGGTTTTTGCTTAGGCGAACATACACCGGTGAACCCACATTGAGTGCCGCAACAAGCAGTTCTTCTACGTTATAGGGATCGCTCGGCTCCATAACGGTCATGTTGATGCAAGCGCCCATAATTGCCACATCTTCTAAGGCACAGTGCGTAGGACCAGATATGCCATTTGAATAGCCCGCCCCATTGCCTACCAAAACTGCCGGAAGGTTTGGATAGCATAGATCTGTACGGATTTGCTCAAAACAGCGCATGGTCAAAAATGGTGCAAAGGCATGGCACATCGGCAAAACGCCCTCCGATGCCATACCGGCTGCAACGCTGATGAGGCTCTGCTCGGCAATACCTGTATTGACAAGGCGCTCGGGTGCATAGGTTTGAAATGCACTGAGGCGTGAGGAAAGTCCAACATCTGCCGTAAGGGCAACCATATTTGGAAAGCGCTCGCCAAGATGAGGCATGCACGCACCAATAGCATCACGCAACGTTATAGGGGCAGATTGTATGGGAGCTGACTGATTGTGCTTAAGCACTTGCACCACCCCACTTCAAACGAAAGGCCTTCTGCACTTCATCCAAAGCCTGCTCGAGCTGTTCATCGTTAATAGAGGCAAAATGCCACGCCACATCGTCTTCCATGAATCCTACGCCGTATCCCTTTGTGGTAAGACCAATGATGGCGGTTGGCTGTGAGCTATCCGTTGGAGGGAGCTCATCGATTGCATCCACTATCTCGGCCATGCTATTGCCGTTGATGAGCTTCGTCTTCCAGCCGAAAGCCTGCCATTTTGCTTCAAAGGGCTCGAGCGACATAAGCTCTTCGGTTTGGCCGTCACATGAAATGTAGTTGCGGTCGATAAAGAGTACGAGGTTACCAAGCTGATAGTGCTGGGCAAAAAGTGCTGACTCCCAAATTGAGCCTTCCTGCATCTCCCCGTCGCCGCACACCACATACACACGACTAGAGGATTGTTGATGTTTGAGTGCAAGTGCTTTGCCGGTGGCAACTCCAAGACCATGTGCAAGTGAGCCCGTCGATACGTCTACGGAGGGATTCACCAAATTGCATGAGTGCATACCTAAGCGACCAAAGTTGGTTGCATATTCGTCGAAAACCTCTTCTAGCTTGTAGCAGCCAATGGCAGCTTGACTGAGTGAGGTAACCGCTGCAGCATGCCCCTTCGACAAGATAAACCTGTCTCTGCCTTCCCAGTGAGGATCATCTGCACGATAGTTCATGGCATAGTGCCAAATTGCCGTCATCATGTCACATACCGAGAGGTCTCCCCCGATATGAATTCCTTGCTGACGACAGAGCTTCAAAAGATTGCAACGAGTTTCTAAGGCTGCTTGCTCTAATCGATATATAAGCTTTTGATCCGTCATGGCCACCCGCTTTCTTAAAACAAGCTCTTTTCAAGCACATTTAAACCATCCAACAGCTCTGCAATATAGCCTGCCTCAATACCTCCTCACCGTAACAGCAATCAAACACTGGCTGTAAGCGGAACGCTGCTTCGCTCGCATACTACATTACAAGGCACATATCTCTTCAGCCATAATTAGGCAGAGATCCTCAGCTTGAGGCATAACGCCACAAGCCTCAAAGAATCCATGATCACAACCCAGGTAGCGAATCGCTCGTACGTCTACACCCGCTTGGGCAAGTTGCACGGCAAATCGTTCGTTCTGGTAGCGCAGGAAATCGAACTCCGAAGACGCCACCACAGTACGAGGAAACACACCCAAATTCTCGCAGTAGGTAGCCGAGATAAGCGGATCCAAAATGCTCGCATCCTCATCAGTGTAGAGATCTGCGAGAAGGTCAAACGAATCCTTGATACGATCCACGCGACTCATAGCCTCGACGTATTGTTCCTCAAGACATGGGTAGAGATCGTAGGACCATGTGTCGGAAATGGGTCCGCAATCCACACAGGGGTAGATCTCCATCACGAGCTTCACAAGTCCACTCTCACCTCTCAGCTGAGCTACGCCATTCGCTAAACTCCCACCCGCAGAGTCACCCGCGATGGCCACGCGCCTCATATCCACACCCAGACGCTCTGCATTTTCTGCTACGTAGTCGAGGGTATCGTTACAGTCTTTGAGCCCTGCCGGAAACTTGTGTTCAGGAGCGAGTCGGTAGTCAGGAAACACAACCACTGCATTCGCCTGCTCGGCGATATAGCGCAACGCTGGACGGAATTGTCCCACGTTACCCGCAGTGAACCCACCTCCGTGAAAATACGCCAGCACTGAAGTAGGTTTCCCAAGATTGGCGGGTCTGAAGACATAGAGTCTAATATCTCGACCCTCGAGGTGCATGATTTCAACTGTCTCTACCACACCACCAGCATCGATATCACTATTTTCCTTATTGGGTCGGGTGCGCATGGCTTCAATGTCTACACCTGGTGGTGTTGTAAAGGCACCGTTCAGACGCTTTCTGGTAAGCTCAAGCACGCGCGGATCCAATGCGTGCTCACGATCCTCGTCTGGCATGGGGCGCAGCTCGAGTGCAAGGCCATTTGTAAGCTGCATGCTGCGCGCGCCTGCAGCAATGATGTTAGTGAACGATATGTCGTAGTTTCTTCCGGAGCCTGCCATTTTGACCACCTATAGTCCCAACTCGTCAAGCTTGGCATCGAGTCGCATAATCTCGTCATCGTTCAGTGACCAGTCGTAAGCAGCACAGTTCTCAAGAGCGTGCATGTCGCTACGTACCCCTACGAGCGCACAACCTACATAGCTCTTCTGCGTACTCCAATTAAGCGCCACCTGACCAATCGGTCGATTGTGCGCTGCGCCAACTTCATCCATAACTGTGAGCAACTCCTGTACCTTAGAAAACTTGGGTTCTCGGAAATAGTCGTAGAAAGTCAAGCGGGTGTCGTCGGCAGGAAAGTCGGGTATGCTGCGGTAAACACCCGAGAGGATGCCAGCTCCCATAGATCCATAAGTCATGGAGTCTATACCGCGCTCAGCACCCCAGGACA
>CAYTTI010000105.1:1599-4215 GCA_964440675.1 uncultured Coriobacteriaceae bacterium | reverse complement strand
GCACTCGCAAACACGGCAAGCTGCGGATAGTACTCGTTAGTATAGACCCAGTCTGTGTTATCCGTGAACCCGGCAAAGCCACTTGATGTAGTTGATCCGTAATTAGTTCCGGTAAGGCCAAACAGACCATCTGAGGTGTCTGTGGTAAGCACACCGGTGATATTGTTCCAACTGTCGGTGGCCGAAGTCAGCTCCTCATTGCCTGCCACCCACTCGCGCATGGCTGTTGTTTGCTTGTCGTAGTAGCAATTTGTCCAAGATGACGAAGACATCGAGGCTACGGTCGAATCCGTGAGCTCGATAAATCCGCCAACGCTTACAGGATTGTCCATATCGATGTCAAAATTGCCTACCTCCCCTGCTGCGTAACAGTCAGTCAGAACTTCAGCATGGTAGGATCCGCTTGTGTTGTACGGGTTCAAGACAGCTGTAAACCCACCTTGATTCGAAGCATCGGAGCGCAGGCCGACCAATACGGTCGAATAGCAGTTGGTGAAAGCCCGAACTGCATAAGAGGCAACACTGCTGTGGGTGTATGCGAAGGAAAATCCCCCAAGGACGCTATAGCCCTCTAGCTTGCCTGTCGAAAAGCAGTTCATCACCTCTGCCATCACACCGCCGATAAAGCCGGAAACCGCAGAAGAACCGTACTGCTCATTTGCGGTAAAACAACTGTCAATGAAAGCTCCTTCGCCATTACAGGATACAAATCCAGCACTGTGTCCGCCTGAGCCAACTATGATGTTATCTGCTGAGTAGCAATTTGAGAAGGAACCCCACTTACTCTCATCGTAATAATCACCATATTGGCCATCGTAGGTGAATCTGATGGCTCCCGCCCCCTGACCGAAGCCCGCAACGTGGTTATAGCCGTACACAAAGTTGCCGACGGCCGAACAATTCTCAATTACAGGAATCGTTATACTGTAACTGTAATTATTTTGACCGGGAGTGCCACTAGGAGAGAACCTCCCGAACGGACTCGTCAGGGAGGTATTACTAGTATCCGTATCGCTCTTTGAATAGAACATCGAATCCCGTATGGTTACATTGGTCATGCGCGTCTCAGTGTCGGCTGAGGTAGATCGGAGAGCTGTATTCTGAGAAAAAATACCGTTGTAGCTGGCAGTTCCCGCAAGTACGAGCTTACATGTAACGAACTCAAGGTCGGTAACTGTCAGCCCTCCGTTGACATTTGCAAGAAACACGGCGAGCTCAGAGTCGGTGGCGTATACCCCAATGTTATATATCGCGTACCCGTCGCCATCTAAGGTAAGAGCCTTGCTTGAGGTTGCGGTGCCGACTGAAACGGCAGACCAGTCGTAATCGTCACCATTCATGTTGATGTTGCCGCCCAGGCGGATCGTGTCTCCTGAGGTGAAGTTCAGTAGGGCATAGCGTAGCTGCTGTCCGGAATACACCATCCAGACAGCGCCTGTCCGTGTAGGGACAACGCTGGGTGAGGAAGAGGCAGTTCCGCTGCCGCTGGCAACGGTGCCATCCCAAACCCAACCGTTGTAGGCTCCTGTATCCGCATCGGCAGTCCATGAGAACTCGTTAAAAGCCTTGTTCATCCATATGGTGTTGACATAATCTCTCCACGAACCCGGAATGTAGCCATCATTTGCATAAGCGTTATCGGTAACATTGCCGTTTCCCGTGGTAGGAGCATTTCCTGTGATGAAATTATCCATGGCGACGTCATTGCTGCCGCCACCGTTGGTAGAAAGCGTGGAGGCAGCGGCCGAGGCGGATGCAGCCTGCTCGCTGCCCTCGACAATAGAAATTACACCCAAAGAGGTATAGAGAACCACAGCGTCTTGTGTTACGGATTCCTCGGAAACACTGTCTGCGTCGTTGTCGGCGGTGTTGTTCAGTGAGGCAGTCTCAGCCTCAGTGCTCTCTTGGAAGGCGATGATCGCTTCGGCATCCTCAACTGCCATGACGGAGGTTGTGTCGCCCATAAGCTGAGCGGAGAGGGAGTTTTCATCCAGCTTCTCAATTGTCACGGTGTCCTTAACGTAGAGGGGGCAGTCCTTGTTTTCCGCATCGTGTTCATGGGTGAAATCGCCATATACCAGGGAGGTCTGCACGACCATCGTACCGTCTATGTCGTCTTCCGATGTCACCTCAACCTCTTCGCGACACATGCACTCAATGGGCGAATACCACGAACAGCTTACATCATGCGCCCAGGGGTAGTTATCCGCATCAATGGGGCCGCCGTCCTCACCACAGGTACAGCCTTCAGCTGGCTCGGTGTAAAGTGGGCAATCCTTAGCGTGATCAGTTCCTCGTTGTGTGCTCTGTAACTCACAGGTGCACACAACGGTATCCGCCGCATAGTAGGAGCAGTCCATCGCATGCTCGCTTGAGTATTCGGTGCCACCCACACTACAGCTGCACTCGAGGGTAACGGTTTCCTCATCTTCGGAGTCGGACTCATCGGATGTGTCCTCAGCCTCTCCTTGCACCGTTATCGTGGCATAGGGATGCGCTTCAGCATAGGTGTAGTCAATAAAAGAGGCTGTGAGGGTGTATTCGCCCACTACGTCAGCATCGTAGTCGCCCTCCCAGGTTACGGGTACATCAACAACCACGCCTGTGATGGTGCCC
>CAYTTI010000105.1:0-1499 GCA_964440675.1 uncultured Coriobacteriaceae bacterium | reverse complement strand
CAACGGCGCGTAGCGTGTCGGGCAGACCCGCGTCCTCAAGCGAGTCGCCCGTATTCAGGACTGCGGTGTAAACCGGGTTTATTCGCTCAAAGCGCTGGATGCTAACGTTTCCACCATCTCCTCGTGCAAGCGCCGTAACACTCAGAAAAATTACCAAACATGTGGCGAGAGCCGCTACAGTGATGCGAAGGATGTGGTTCGTAGGATGAGAGTTGTTGCCATGTGAAACGCGATAGCGCCGCACCGGGCGAGACCCATTAAAAAGGCGGCTTTTGAGTTGAGCGACCCCCCCCCGCTCACTATTTAAGATCCGACGCATATGACAACACCTCTCCACGAACTCAGCGTCTTACTCTACGGACTGCGGATACATATACCCTCTGCGCTTGGGCATTTAAGACATGCGCATGGCCACCTGATCTATACACTTGCCACATGTCTCGGCCGCTCACCCAATGAAATCAACCCTTCAAGGGGATTCCAGCCGACAGGTTACCACACTTTCAAAACCCCAAACTGCAGTGAACCTACCAATGTGAACTAACGGTGAAGTTCTTTTAAAACTCGATTGAAATTCAAAACGCAGCAGAGGGTTACTTCTTCAATTGAACAGGACTTTTAAGACATTTTCACAGCAAATTTTGGGTTATCTGTTGGGTCATCTGTTGGGTCATCTGTTGCCAGGCTCACTTGAAAAAGTAACCCTCATCCGATCCGAAAGACATCCCTACAGAAGTTGTCGAGATCTTGTGAACAAAATTAGCCTTAGAAAACTTTTTTGGCCATATATTCGATCTTTCTTTGACATGCATGCGTTTTCAGAGTATAAAGTATCCCGTGGTTAACTTAGCGGCTGCGAAACGACGACGCTGACACACCGACCGTCTCATCTGCCCTTCCCCCTTGGCAGAGCGGTCATTCACCTTCCTTCCGCCGGTCGCAGCGCCTTGACCATTATTAATTGTAAGGACGGCGTGCCACTAGTTGGCACGCCGTCCTCACACATCACCAACTTTTCTAAGTCCATATCCACTACCTACTCATATCCATCGTCTATATGACGCTTGCAGGCGTAAAGTGCGCCGTGTGCACTTCTTTTAGATCTACCTTGATTGCCAAACCTAGTGTAGGTTTACCTGCATTAAATCTGTCACAGGTCTACAACACTCGTCGGCTTCATACCGAGTAGACAGCTTGTTTGTCGGTCATTTCGTCGGTTGCACACGCAGAGACAAGCAGCGTGCCCATGAGCAATCCCAGCGCCATAAACAAGGACGCATGCGATGCCCAAGGCGTGCCCGTCGAGGTCTTTCAGCGAGGTGGCTGCGTACACGTACGGTTCACGCGCTCGGAGGCCATTGCCGATAAACCGGCGGTCGATACCGACGGACTGCCGGATTCTGCCGATAACCGCCGGCAATCTCGGGTGACTGCCGACAAATCAGACTGGCACGAGCTCCCCGAGAACGAGCGGCGCGTCTGCAACCACCTGTCCTCGG
>CAYTTI010000104.1:0-4262 GCA_964440675.1 uncultured Coriobacteriaceae bacterium | reverse complement strand
ACAGCCGTATGTGGGCAGATCAAGGCAGGCATCGGGCAGCAAACAACCGAAGGCGACAACACAGCACACCTCGGGTGCAAGACGGCGCAGCTCTTCAAGACATGCTGTGTCGATTGTAGTGGTTTTGGTCACCGGTATGCCAAGGCGCTCAGCCGCTTCACATACAGGAGAAGGCATTTGCTTCCTGCCGCGTGAACGCACCGCATCGGGGCGCGTAATAACCTGGATGACTTCGTGCTCCTGTGCTAAACGTAGAAGCGAAGGCAGTGCAAACTGCGGTGTGCCCATAAATACGACGCGCATAGCTATGCTCCAAGTCCCGGGGCGTGATCATCAGCTTCGGGTGTACTACGCGGCGCTTCCTCGTTACTACACACAGCTCCCTCGCTGCGCAATAGGTCTTCCGATATGGCCACCTCACCGGGTCGCGCACCAGCGTCAAGTGCCGTACGCAAAGCTGTGAGTGCTTCCGAGCGCTCCTTCACGCTGACATGATCCACCATGGTTACCCCATGAATGTGGTCGATTTCGTGTTGCAGACACACGCACATGAGGTTGTTGGAGGCTTCATACTGCATGAGCTTGCCCTCGAGGTTGCGTGCCCGTACTACAACATGGCTCGGTCGCTCAACCTCAACCGTAATACCGGGAAACGACAGACAACCCTCGTTCATAACACGGGGCGCACCATCGGCAAGAACAATCTCAGGATTAATGAGCACGTAGGGGTTTGCGTTGCCCTCCCCATCGTAATCCACATCCATAACGATCAGCTGCAGATCATAACCCACCTGGGGGGCTGCAAGTCCACAGCCATCCGCCTCATACATAGTCTCGAGCATACGCTCGGCAAGCGCTGTAATGTCACTGGTAATCTCTTTGATGGGCCTGCACTCAGTACGCAACACCTCATCGGGCCAAATGCGTATATCTTCTACCAGACTCATGTGTTCTCCTAGATTCAAACTCCTGTATTCAAACTCCTGTATTTAAGCTTCTTGCACATCACATTAGTCTCGCACATCACATGAGATCATAGGCATCTATATCGAGAGCCGTATGAATAGGAATGCCTTGTTTTGGCAGCGCTGCGAGCGCATCTTGGAGCACCTGGCTTATATCTCCCCCATGCGAAGCTTTGACCAAGACATGATAGCGCCAATTCTTGTTAGCTTGAGCAATGATACATTCGGCAGGCCCTAGGACAGTGAAGTCAGCCATGTTCTGCGTTTTTCTACGCAGCACTTCTGCATACAGATGTATGCGCTGCTCAACAGCCCCTTTGTTCGGCCCCCACATAAGGATGTTGGCAAGTCGAGCAAAGGGAGGATAGGCATGTTCTTTGCGATCTGCGAGTTCCTTTTCAACGAAGAGCGAACGGTCATGCCGTGCAACGGCCTGCATAACTGGATGCGTTGCCCAATAGCTTTGAATGACAACTTTCCCTTTTTGGTCTCCCCTGCCGGCGCGTCCTGCCACCTGTTCTAAGAGGCTATAAGTGCGCTCGCACGCGCGAAAGTCGGGAAGCTTTAAGGTAGTGTCAGCGTTTACCACACCCACCAGAGTGACTTCGGGAAAGTCGAGCCCCTTAGCAATCATTTGGGTACCGACGAGCACGGCAGTTTTCGCTGCGTCGAACTGCTCGAGTAAGCGCTGGTGCCGCCCCTTTCCTTTGGTGGTATCCGCATCCATACGTACAATCTCAACCTATGAGGGAAGTAACAGCTTGAGCTCGTCCTCCACGCGTTGCGTACCAACGCCAAACGCTGCCATATACGGACTTCCACACTGAGGGCAATGCGTAGCACGCCCCTTCTGTATCCCAATTGGCCAAAATCGATTGCAGGTATGACAGCGCAGCTCATGCGTGCGCTCATGGAGGGTCAGCGAGGTGGAGCAGTTGGGACAGGTCGGGACACAGCCGCATGCTCTACACATCAAAAATGAGGCAAAACCACGCCGATTCAAAAGCAGGATTGCCTTTTCGCGCTTCTCGTAGGTGTCAAGTAAGCTATTTTGAAGTTCGTGAGAAAAAATCGAACGATTACCCGAGGAAAATTCCTCCGTCATGTCCACGATATGTACATCGGGTAGCACAGATGTCGTAGTGCGTTTGTGCATAACGACGCGCGTCCACCGAGCACCTCCCCACTGACCCAACCGAGCACGCCCCAAACTCTCAAGCGAGGGTGTAGCGCTGCCAAGCACGAGCCCACATCCACGCAAGCGAGCAAGCTCGGCCGCCACTTCACGTGTATGGTAGCGAGGTGATGAGCCCTGTTTGTATGAAGTTTCGTGTTCTTCGTCGATAACGATAAGACCAAGTGAGGGCATGGGGGCAAAGAGTGCCGATCGAGCCCCTACCACCACCCGAGCTTCACCCGTTTTTATTTTATCCCACTGGTCAAAGCGCTCCCCAACCGAAAGACGGGAGTGTAGCACAGCAACCGCATCGTCGAAGCGTGAACGAAATCGACCAACAGTTTGCGCCGTAAGCGATATTTCCGGCACCAGGACAATGGCATCTTTGCCCTTGCGCAGCACTTCCTCAATAGCAGCAAGGTATACCTCGGTTTTTCCAGAACCAGTAACCCCATCTACCAGCACCACATCGCCTGGCTCTGTCGTCCGTATAGCAGCAAGCGCAGCTTGTTGATCGGGGGTAAGACGGGCGGGGCGTATCGCCCGCGCACTCGAAAGTGTCGTAGCTTCGTCTCCGCGCCGTTTGCGGTGCAACTGTACCTTCACCACGCCACGCTTCTCGAGTGTGGCAACAACCTGCCCCATCCCACCCGCAAGCGCTCGAAGCTCCGCCATACGCACCGGTCCTGCTTGTAAGGCAGCAAGTAAGGCACGCTGCCTGCTCGCCGTTGAACGCGGAGTATAGCTGCGACCAGCATCGGTAAGCATCACCCAGCGGTCATCGATGTGGCCAACCTCAGCACTTACCAACTTCCAGATAGCATCTTCTGCGGATTTGCGTACACGGATGGTTTGACCCGGTGGTAGCAAGAGATGAACACAGTCTGCCAAGGGAGCTGCGTATTCGTGCGCCATCCACTGCGCAAGCTTCGCCGCTTGCTCATCAAAGGCAGACTGAGCGAGTACCTGCAGGACAGGGCGAATCTTGTGGGGATCGACCCCTGCTGTTGGCTCATCGCATACCTGCATGACATAGCCAACAGCCTTGCGGTTTGAAAAGTTCACGAGTACGGTAGAGCCAACTACACAGGTACTGCGCATATCGTGAGGGATAGCGTAGTCGAAGCACCCATCGAGCGCACGCGATGTAATATCAAGCGCAACGCGCGCAAAGTGCGCAAAGTGCTTGCACATGTTCGCTTCCTTATCCCAATCGTACGAAACCTGTCGGACAGTTGTGTGTAGACAGTCGCGTATCCGTGTGTGAGCAGTCGTGTACGGACAGTAGGGTGTCCCACACACCCACGCATCCACACACAGATACGGGGCTCATTGTGCCATAGCCATCTCATTCATACCTTCACAATATGAGGCTATAGGCCAAAATATGAGTGCCGTATCGTAATGCCATACGAGCAAGCAACGAACCACAACAAGTAACCGACGAACCACGAGAGCAAGCAACGAGCCACAGACGCGAGGTGCGTATGACCTACCTACATTCTGCCGCCCAGCTGATACAGCAACTTCAAACACTGCAGCTCTCTGCACACCAACCCAACGTCGAGGCGGATGGAGACTGCCAGGTCTTTGGTGGCTGCCAGGTCTTCGAGCAGACAGCCTATGCCGTACTCATTCCAATTGTTGATACCCCGGCTGGAGTGGCGCTGATTGTTGAGCGTCGTGCATCAACGCTTACAAGGCAACCAGGTGAAATTTGCTTTCCCGGTGGTAAGGTCGAGGCAGACGAAAGCCTGTGCAGGGCGGCAGAGCGCGAAACCTGCGAAGAACTCTGTATTACAGAGGAACAACTCTTGCACACCTATGCTGTGGGAGTCGTTCAAGGTGTGGCGGGGCATTCGCTTGCAGTATGTGCTGCGCATCTTACGAATTATTACGGCACCTTCTCTCACGAAGAGGTTGCAGCGGTGTACCACATTGCCCTAGAAGATGTTCTGCGCCACGCCCCTGAAGAATACGTCGTGAGCTATACACCAAGCTTTCCCGAAAACTTTCCCTTTGAGCTTATCGAGGGTCAAAGGGAGTATTCATGGCAGAGTCCGAGCGTTTCTGTCCCCTTTTACCGATATACCGATCCCGTTATATGGGGAGCGACGGCA
>CAYTTI010000103.1:0-4368 GCA_964440675.1 uncultured Coriobacteriaceae bacterium | reverse complement strand
GAGCGTGTAGTCAAGACCCTCCACCAACTCATAATCGCCATCAAAGATGGTGACGCCAGGCTCAATTACCTCGCCCGTGTAGGTCTGATCAGCAATGTCTTCTGCCATGCAGGAGGTGAGGTCGATCGCATCACGTATGGTCAGCACATATTTTCTGCTCGTCCAGTCGTAGGCTGTCGCGAGCGCCTCGTAGTCGGAGGCATAACAATACGCAACTACCGAGGTGATTCTCATGTCGGCTGCCCCAAACGCATGCGTCGTGTTCGCGCCATCCGGGATAGAGAAGCCTTTAGGCAGACTCGTTACTCCAGGTTGCCAGCAGTAGAAAGCATAGCTCATATCGGTCACGGTCGAAGGAATAAGCGGAGCTTCCGTAATCAAGTAGCACCAGTAGAAGGCATAACTTATATTCTCAACACCTTCAGGGATAACAGGTGCTTCTGTAAGCGATTCGCACCTGTAGAAGGCATAGCTCATGTCCTTAACGGTGCTCGGAATAACAGGGGCTTCCACAAGTGAGCTGCAGTAGTAGAAGGTGCCTACCATACTCGTGACACCTTCGGGGATAACGGGGGCTTCTACAAGGGATCTGCAGTTGTAGAAGGTATAGACCAGATCCGTAACACCTTCGGGGATAACGGGGGCTTCTACAAGGGATCTGCAGTTGTAGAAGGTGGCGTTCAGGCTCGTGATGCCTTCGGGGATAGCAGGTGCTTTCTCAAGGGATGTGCAGCCGTAGAAGGTGCTGCTCATGTTCGTGACGGAATCCGGGATATCGGGTGCCTCCACAAGCGAGGTGCAGGTGCTAAAGGTGCTGGTCATATCTGTGACAGAATCAGGCAGAGCAGAAACCTCGGTTAGGTTCGAGCAGTAGAAGAACCAATGTGCCAAACTCGTTGGTGCAACCCCTTCTTCAAAGACCACGAATCTGATTTGAGTGCGGATGGTGGGATAAATCCAGGGCACATCATCGCTCGAACCGAAGGTCTGCGTGTCACCCTCACCACTGATCACAAAGGCGCCGTCTTCGTAGAGGGTCGCGATGACATCTGAGGCGACAGGGTTACCGATCTCCCAGGAGGCAACCACGCTGCCATGCTCGGTGATCTCAAAGGTAAGTGTGAGTGTGCCTGTGTAGTTTCCGATACCGGTGACGGTTACGGTTGCTTGTCCGAGTTCCGTGTTGTTCGCGTATCCAACGATTTCGTAGTCAACATCCTGTATCAACTCATAGTCACCATCAAAGATCGTGACACCAGGCTCTTTTGCTAAGCCCGTGTAGAGCTGATCATCAATGTCTTCTGCCGTGCAGTCGGTAAGAGTGCGTGCTTTCAGTGTGCGATAGGAGTTTTCCCACTCGTAAGCTTCCGCAAGTGTGTCGTAGTCGGCTGCTGAGCAGTAGGTCACGATGTTTTCGCTTGGCGCACTCGAAAAGCTAAATGCACCGGTTGTGGTCGCGCTCTCCGGGAAGGAAAAGCCGTTGGCCAGACTCGTGAGCGACGTGCAGCCATAGAAGGCATAGCTCATGTCCTCAACACTCGAGGGAATCTCCGGGGCCTCTACAAGTGAGGTGCAACCGGCAAAGGCATAGCTCATGTCCATGACGGAGCTGGGAATGGTGGGTGCTACCTCAAGTGAGGTACAGCCATAGAACCAATACGCCAGGCTTGTGGGTGCAACACCACTCCCAAAGATCACAGACGTGATTTGGTCGCAGTAATCAGACCAAAGCACATCAGAAGATAAACTGTAGGTTTCCGTATCACCTGTGCCAGTGATTATGAGGGTGCCATCCTCATAAAGTGTGGCAGTGACATCTGAAGTGCCATCATCAGCGCTGATATCCCAGGAAGCAGCAATTTCAGCTAACTCACGATAGCTGCCTGCCCAGTCATAGGTCGCAAGTGCCTCGTAATCTGCCCCTGAGCAGTAGGTGGTCAGCAGGTTATCAGAACTATAGGGACTCGAAAGAACAAATGTGCTTGTTGTGGATGCACCAGACGGGATTGAAAAACCACTCGGCAGCAAAATCAGCGAGCTGCAGTTATAGAAGGTGTAGTTCAGGACAGTCACGCCCGAAGGAATAAGCGGAGCCTCCACAAGGGATGTGCAGTTATAGAAGGTGGATCTCATGCTCGTGACGGTAGAGGGAATCTCGGGTGCTTCCACAAGCGATGTGCAGTTATAGAAGGTGTACTCCATGTTCGTAACAGTGCTGGGCAAAGTAGAAACACTGGTTAGGTTTGAGCAGTCATAGAACCAGTACGCCAAACTCGTTGGTGCAACCTCTTCTTCAAAGATCACGGATGTGATTTGAGTACGGTAACTCCCATACCAAGGCTCGGAGCCTATGTTGTAGGTCTGCGTGTCACCTGTGCCACTGATTATGAGAGTGCCGTCTTCGTAGAGTGTGGCGGTGACATTAGACTCACCATCATCGGCGCTTATATCCCAGGAGACGACTTCGGCACCGCGTGTGGTGATCTCAAAGGTAAGCGTAAGTGTGCCCGTGTAGTTTCCGATACCGGTAACGGTCACAGTTGCTTGACCGGTATCTACGTTGTCTGTGTAAGAAAGCTCGTAATCAACGCCTTGCACCAGTGTGTAGCTGCCATCTGTGATGGTAACACCGGGCTCAACTGCTTCGCCCGTGTAAGCCTGATCATCAATGTCTTCTACCGTGCAGTCGTCAAGGGTACGTGCTCTCAGTGTGCGGTTATCACTTGCCCACTCATAAGCTTCCGCAAGTGTTGCGTAATCAGCTGCTGAGCAGTAGGTCACGATGTTTTCGCTTGGCGCACTCGAGAAGCTAAATGCACCTGTTGTGGTCGCGCTAGTCGGGAAGGAAAAGCCGTTGGCCAGACTCGTGAGCGACGTGCAGTTGTAGAAGGCATAGCTCATGTCCTCAACACTCGAGGGAATCTCCGGGGCCTCTACAAGTGAGGTGCAACCGGCGAAGGCATAGCTCATGTTCGTGACGCCTTCTCCTATCACGGGTGCCTCGGTCAACGATCTGCAGTTGTAGAAGGCATAGCTCATGTCCTCAACGGAACCCGGGACCTCAGGGGCTACCCTAAGTGAGGAGCAGCCAGAGAAGGTGTAGTACAGGCTTGTGACAGAATCAGGCAGAGCAGAAACACTCGTTAGGTTCGTACAGCCATAGAACCAGTATGCCAGGCTTGTGGGAGTAACCCCATCCTCAAAGACCACAGATGTGATCTGGGTGTAGTAACCATCCGTATACCAAGGCGCAGTGGATCCGGAGTAGGTCTCTGTGTCACCAGTGCCGCTGATCACAAGGGTACCGTCATTGCGAAGTGTGGCGGTGACAGATGAAGTGCCATCATCAGCGCTTATATCCCAGGTGACGGAACCTATTTCAAATGAATTCGTATTCTCATTCCACGTGACGGAGTAGACCTCATCATTTACGGTAATTGTGTGATTCTCTTTTGTCACATACAGATACAGGTTTGTATCCTGGTTTGACATAGAAACCCAGTTGTTCGGCGTATAGGTAACGTTTGTATCGCCTCCGCTTTGGTCCACGAAATTGTATTCGTGTAAGCCTCCTTCGTAGAACAAGATCTCATCAACATACACGGTAAAGGTGCTTGCCCTTGTTTCCAGCAAACTGGTATCTAGGGTTAGAAGGGCAACTTCTTCTTCTTGGTTGTAACCACTAAGCTTTGTTGCGGTGATAGCGATATCGTTTACTCCGTAGGAAACACCCCAAGAGCTTGCCGCATTTGCGTCAATATAGACACGCACAGATCCGCCGTAGACATATAAGGTGCCACCATCAGCGGTGTTACCACTAGCGGTTCCGCCACCGCCTATGGCTGCACCGGTCCAGTCTACGTTGATGTTGATACTTGCACCTCGGTATACAGACACCGTGGGGCCAGACATGACCGTGCCTCCTGCAGAGCCACCAATGGCTGCACCGCGTGCATTGGCTATCAGGTTAAAGGTGCCACCGTAGAAGTTGATGGGATCAGAAAGTTCTGATACGAGTGATCCTGGGCCGATAAGGGCTCCTTGTTGGGTACCCTTTGCAAAGATGGTAGGACCAGTGTATGTCTCGCTATTGCCAAAGTTGATGGTGCCACTTGTTTCCTGAGTATTACCACCGATACCTGCACCCAAAGTGTTCTTGTAAAGATACAAGATGCCTTCACCATCAATGGTAAGCTCAGCGCCTTTTGGTACACGAATGGCAGCAGCGCTCCCACCGCTTCTGTCATGATCGATAAGGTTTGTACCTTTAAGGTAGAGGTAGTTTCCTTCACCTGCAAAGTTAAAGACATTAGTACCCGTATCGCTATTTGAGATATATACATCTTGAAGTGTGATGTTTGCACCACC
>CAYTTI010000102.1:0-4383 GCA_964440675.1 uncultured Coriobacteriaceae bacterium | reverse complement strand
ACGTTAACGTGATAAGAGTAATGATAGCGAAATGAATGTGTAAGCAAGCTCACATCTATTTAACCCCATCTATTTAACCAGCCTGCATACTAACCACACCAACACATCGTTAGAATGTATTTGGTAGTGATCCTAGCAATGAGGGGTCACGGCGTGTCAGGCAGACCAACTCGCGTCAGACAGGCGCGTCAGACAGGCGCGTCGTCAGGCAGGCTCGTCGGTAGACAGTAGGAGGAATTATGTCCGACCTTGAGGCCAACAAACTCAAAGAGGGCACTCATACCGAACCGCTCAACGACTTCGGTCGTAAAGCTGCTGCTACTGCTGGAGGTGCTGCCTCCGTTGCAAGCCAAACCTTACTCGATGGTTACTCTGCCATCCGCGATGTTCATCGCGCAAGCAAAGAGCATAATGCCGCACGTAACAACCTTGCAAAATTAAACCAACACATCGACGAGCAGAAGGCAGAGCTTGCTCACCGCCAAGAAGTAGAGCAAACCTACGATGAATTGGTACCTAGCTTAGAGGCACGTATTCGCTCGATCACAGAACGTCTCACTGAGATTGATGCCCACATAATAACCCTTCAAGAAGAGCACGAAGATCTCTCAAGCCGCCTGAAAGAAATGAAAGAACAACACGAGCATGAGCTTCATCCGTATCGTGACTTAATGGATTCAGCGAAAAGCCGTACAGAAGATACGCAAAAACTGCTCGCTGAAATACGGCGCTCTTCTAAAAATGCAGAATCCCAGTTGAAAAACCTCACCGAGCGCCGAGATGCGAGTGTTTCAGCCTTAAATCGCTCAGCTGAAAATGCGCGGACACGCATCAATGAGCTTAAGGCCAACCTCAGGGCTACAAAAAATGACAGCTCGGCTAAACCGGGAACCGCTGATGAGCTTGAGGCGGCAATCGCAACAGAAACTGAGCACTTGCGCATTACACAGGAGAAGATCGATGCGATAACCCAGGAGATGAAGCGCTCCATAGATAGTGCACAAATGCACTTGTGGACGCAGCGTCAGTCGGCCGAGGAGGCTGAGCGTGCGCACGAAACTGCCAAGGCAGAAGCACAGATTCGACGTGAAGATTACGAGAAGATGCGTCAAGATGCAGAAAGCGAAGAGGCAGTTCTCGACAATGCCATTGTTGAACGAAACACAGACTTACGCGATGCTCGTAAGCAGCGAGAGGATACGCAAACAGAGCTCGATGAGACAAAGGCCGAACTTGCCGAAGCTCATGATATTCATGCCACACCGGAAGCAACCGTACAACTGCGCGATGCAATTGCAAAATCTGAAACTGAGTTCAAGGACAAGCAGCGCGAGGTGGAGAGCTTAGCAACCGCTGAGAGAAGGCTACGCGAGCGCACACGTCTCCAGCGTCGCATTTTCATAGGCGTTGTTGTTGCCGCCGTACTGATAGTGGCACTCGTGGTATGGCTCATCGCATTCTAAACTATCAGCATCGCATCTTTAGACTATCAGCATGGCTCGTCGCATTTTAGACTATCAGCATCGCATCTCCAAAGCTCAGGAAACGATAGCGTTCGTCTATAGCTGTTTGATACGCCGCATGGATCTGCTCGGTTGAGGCAAAGGCGGAAACCAACATCATGAGCGTCGAACGTGGCACATGGAAGTTGGTAATCAGGGCGTCGACCACATGGAAGGTGGAGCCGGGCAAAAGGAACAGATCGGTTGTTGCGTTACGCCTTGGTACTATGTCACCCGACTCAGCAGCAAAGTTACGTGCACATACAGGCCGTGCAGGCTGTTGAGCCTGTGCATCCCAAGCACTCTCGAGCGAGCGCACCGACGTTGTACCTACAGAGATAACGCGCTTGTTCGCTGCCTTGGCTGTATGTACTGCATCAACTACCTGCTGAGAAACGTGATAGCGCTCGGTATGCATAGTGTGTTCGCGCGGATCATCCTCTTCTACGAGGCGAAAGGTATCGAGTCCCACTTCGAGCTCAAGGGTTTCCCAGCGTACACCCTTGCGTTTCACCTCGGCAATAAGCTCGGGCGTGAAGTGCAAACCTGCTGTTGGTGCGGCAGATGAGCGCTCTTCCGACTGAGCATATACCGTTTGATAGAGCTCGGTATCACCGTGATACGACGTGATGTAGGGTGGCAAAGGGATCTTGCCTACCTCACGAATGGCCTCTCCAAGGCTGCGCTGTCCCACCGGTTCAAACCGGACAATGCGCCCGCCTTTACTCTCTTCTACAAAGTCAACAATGGTTGCGCGTAGCACGATCTCTGCTGCAGATGTATCGCACGCATCGTGCGTACTAAACTCGACGCGAGCTCCTTGTCTCAGGCGCCTGCCTGGACTTACCAAGCATTCCCACACGCTGCCATCAGCGGAGATATCCTCCCGACGACGTAGGAGTAACAGCTCGGCAAGCCCACCTGTTTGCGCTTTACGTCCAATAAGCCGCGCGGGCATAACGCGTGTTTCGTTGGCCACCAACAAATCACCCGGATCGAGATAGGACACAATGTCGCGAAACACACGATGCTCTATGTCACCCGTATCACGATGCAACACCAACATCCGACAGGAATCACGCGGTTGAGCCGGAGCCTGAGCAATCAGTTCCTCGGGTAGGCTGTAGTTAAAATCATCGGTTTGCATATGTGCGCTCCTTGCCATGCTCCCTGCGACGGGCATTACGCGCTTCGATACGCTGTATTTGAGCTTCTGCGGCAGAAAAACGACAGCCGCAATACTTTTGGCGATACATGCCTAATGCCCGTGAGCGTTGCACAGCCTCAGGGTAGTACGGTCGAAAATCCCGCACCACTGCTTGCAGTCCATATGCCTGAGCAAGCTTTACGAGAACTTCGTTGCATATCTCAAAGAGCTGCCAGGGTGATACCGCAAGTGTTGTGGATATATAGGAAAAGCCTTGTTCTTTTGCCACGCTGCAGGCTTGCTCAAGGCGCATGGCGTAACAAGCTCGACAGCGCTTGGTATGTTCAAAGGCAAAGGGAGCGCAGCGATGTTCCCATTCCTCAGGCAGGTAGGGAGTTTCAATCACATCTATGTGCTCAGCTGCAGCCCACGCCTTAAGCGTTTCAAAACGTAGGTCGTGTTCAGAGACTGGCTGAATATTGGAGTTCGACCATACGATCGTTGGCTCAAATCCCTCTTCCCGCAACAAGCGGATAGGCTCAAGTGAACATGGTCCACAGCAGGCGTGTATCAGCAGTGGTTCTATCACCTATTGCTCCTTTTGTTACCCTTCGTTGATGGCATGCCCTTGGTAAGCCTCATGGACGCTATCGCAACCACAAGGAGTACCACTGCTTCGATAAGGGAGGCAAGGCTCATACCTACAATATCGAGCAGCGCAAGGGCAACCGTGAGCACCTTAGATCCACAGCTCAAAACCAGAAACGTGCGAACCCGCGCATAAGCATAGCTGTCATTTTGAACACTTTCCCAACCGGTATTGGGAACTCCTGTTGCTTTGTCACGCACGGCAACGGCATGCGTAGCAATGTTAACAGTAGCAACCACGCCATGAGGAAAGGCAATTGCGGCTAGGGTAAGCGCTCGAGCGCTCCAGTTAGTATCCTGCCCAAGCTGTCCAAGCAGTGATGGCGCTACACCTACGAGCAGTGCCGCACCCAGCAAGGCGAGTGTATGCCAACGGGCAAACAAAAAGAGTTCAGAAGGGATCTCGAAGAGTTGATGTTTGTTTGCACCAAAGGCAAGACGTGTGAGGCGGATCAGCACAAGTGACATGACAAGTACCACTACCAACAACGTATCTGCCCCTGTCAAATCTAAATTGATAAGAGCCACACAGACAATCAGTACAGGCAGACTCCGTACATCAAAGCCAAACTTTCGCCAAGAGAAGGTAAGCTCCGGGATGAGATAGACCAAGCCACAGACTACCGATAAGACTTTATTTGCACCTGCTATAAGCAGAATGAGTCCATCATCAACCAACATGAAGGTGCCTATCATGCCCGTACAAAACAGCAGTACAGATGCCCCAACAAGCAGAAGCTGTGCGCGCGGATCCCACCATGTCTGCTGCTGTTTTTTATCAGCTTGCCGTCTTTTGCCAGTTTGCTGTCTTTTGCCAACTTGCCGTTCTTCGCCAGCTCGCTGTTCTTTGCTAGCTTGCTGTTTTTTCCTGGCTGTACGGTCAGCCTTTGGCATGGCACCTCTTCCGCTGCAGTTTGACAGTTCGCATCCCTTAATGTACCTCGGCTCAAGCTATTGCTGCATGGGAGTCAGGAATATGTTTGAGGGAATGAGGGGTTCGTGCTTGCTTTCAAAACTTGCTTTCAAGAAAGAGCAAGAAAAGGGCAAAAATGCGCGCAAGTATCTCGTTAAGTCATCACCGCCGTC
>CAYTTI010000101.1:3084-4437 GCA_964440675.1 uncultured Coriobacteriaceae bacterium | reverse complement strand
TTCAGGTCCGTATGGGGGCAACTCCATGAAGGTTCAAGTCCTTTCGCCCGCACCAACTTACATCGCATTGTCGCATCGTATTGTTGCGCCGTGCTGACAATTCAGTTTTGTGTCGTGCCGACAATTCAATCGCACAAAAATTGCGCCAATGCACCAAATTACATGAGTGAGTTACATGAGTGAGCGACCAGCTTTCCAAGCGCCACCCACTACTTCACCCACTACGCGATAGGCGACATAGGATGCATCGTAAACAATGGGCTGGAACTTGCCAAAGTCAACCTTGCCATTTTCATCGAGGATGTCCTCATCGACCAAAACGTTAACGATTTTGCCGACGACGCGCGCACCGTGCTCATCACCGTCGATGGAAGCAAGCTCGCATTCCATGGTGAGGGGATATTCTTCAATTACCGGAGCATCAACGAACTCTGAGGGAGCAAAGGTTAAACCACTTTTTTCAGCCTTGTTTACCTTAAAGCCAGTTTCGATACCAAAGTAGTCAGCAGACACAACCTGTGCGACATTTGCAGGAGCTACGGTAAAAGCCTGCTTAGCGATAATATTGGCGGTTGTTTTATGCTCTCCAATGTTGAAACAGATTTCGCGACGAGTACATTCGCCCGCCCACGCAGCGTTCATGGCATTCGGAACACCGTTTTCATCGTAGGTAGCAATGATGAATACTGACTGCGGAAACAACTCACCAACAGAGCCAAAACTCTTCTTCATATACAACCTCTTTCTTGCCGAGCAGCTCAAGCAGACAACACGTATAATATTCGTGCGATGGCTATAAGCTTTGGGTAACATTCGCACTAAATATACGCCAAAATGAATAATAATATCTTTGACTAATAGTTGATAATCCTCATCGAGTTCCTGTACAATTACCGAAAATAATTCGCAGCACAACTCAAGATGCCGTACAACTCAGGAGAGAGAGCACACATTGATTATCACCAGAGAAACAGACTATGCGGTTCGCATTTTGCGTGCGCTTATGTCGGGAGAAATGCGTGCCATGCGCGAAGTTGTGGCCGAACAGATGATACCTCGAGCCTTTGCTTACAAAATTTTACAAAAATTGGTTCGCGCCGGCTTTGTAGAAGTTATGCGTGGCAGTGCAGGTGGCTGCCGTCTTGCGGTTAGTCTTGATGATGTGAGTGTGTACGATCTCATCTGCGCTATTGACGGGCCAAGCAGTGTTTCGGCCTGTCTGGACGAATCCTTCGTCTGCGAATATCGCAACACCCATGGCGATTGCCATGTGCGATGTTGCCTTGTGAGTGTTCAAGCTCTCCTTGACAACGAGCTCAAATCTCATAGTCTAGCTTCAGTTATCGGTGACGC
>CAYTTI010000101.1:0-2984 GCA_964440675.1 uncultured Coriobacteriaceae bacterium | reverse complement strand
TCTGCGCATACGATGCCCGATGTTGCGCCCGTACCATCGGCTCCCAACATAATAGTTTCGTAGACGTCCTGTCCGCAGTGAATACCGGCACCTTGATGCACGAGGGTTTTCGGAGAAATCGCCTTTACCGCCTTGCGGCTGTTGCGCATATATGCCTTGTCGGCAACCTGTCCAGTACCGATGAGGCTGGTGAGCTCACATACCATGAGATCCGGGTGCAGTTGTGCGACTGCACGCGCGTCGTCAATACTGTCCGATGCAACCATCGAAAGTAGGCCAACTTCATTACAGCGACGAATACATTCTGAAATATCGTGCAAGGTTCGTGGCCGCTCGGCATGGTTAATGAAAGCAGCGCGAACACCCGCATCGGCGAGTGCCTCAGGAAGCACCGCTCCCATGCCACGTCCTGGCTTTAAGGGATCAATAGTTTGTGCCATAGGTGTGAGGTGCGGGCAGTGCTCGACGATATAGGGTAGATCCACCAACTGAGCGGTGAAGATGCAGTCGAGATCGTATGCAATACAGCATGCCTCTGCTTTGTCAGCGAGTGCACGAAGCTTATCGCCCCATAGGTAGGATTTAGGATTGCAGCTAAAGTGAGGTGTTCTCAAGGTTGCTTTTTCCATTGCGAGGCTCCCCTACTACTCATCATCGTCGTCGAACAAACTCCAGTCGTCCTCAGACTTTTCGTGATTGTGGTATATCATCCGTGTGCGGCGTTCCAACACGATGGCTACGATAAGGAACACAACAACCGCTCCAGCCACAAGGCTTAAAACACCCGTACGCGTATAGAAGAGCCACGAAAAAATCGAAATAATTTGCTCCATATGACCTATCCTAGTCTGCAACCGTCGTGGATTGTGCATCCTTAGTTATGCTCAGTATATACTTGCCGTGTCCACAATCGTCCTTTTGTGAGGGGTTTATATGCTCGATATTAAGTTCATCCGCGAAAATCCAGACCTTGTGGATAAATCTTGCTCCGATCGTCATACCTCGTGGGATAAAGAGAGCTTTTTCACGCTCGATGAGAGACGCCGCGCTTTGATTGTAGAAGTCGAGGCGCTGCAGGCAAAAAGAAATGCGGCTTCTCAGCAAATTGGTAAGCTTATGCGATCCGGCGAGCACGACCAGGCAGAGCAGCTTAAAGAAGAGGTCGCTGCCAACAAAGACCGCATTGCTCAGCTTGAACATCGACGCGCGCAAACTGAGGGGGAGCTTCATAACCTTGTAGCTGCTATTCCTAACATTGCGGACGCATCGGTGCCATACGGTGAGGATGAAAATGATAATCCTGAAGTACGCCGTTGGGGCACTCCGCGCGACTTCAATTTTGAACAGAAGGCACACTGGGATCTCGGTGCCAACCTCGGCATTATCGACTTTGAGCGTGGTGTTAAGCTGGCTGAATCGCGTTTTTACTTGTTAGGTGGTCTCGGAGCTCGCCTAGAGCGTGCGCTCATTAACTTCATGGTTGACATGCACACAGAGGCGGGTTTTAAGGAATGGTGGCCGCCGGTTATTACCAACTATGCGTCGCTCTTTGGGACGGGTCAGTTACCTAAGTTTGAAGAGGATTTGTTTCACGTGGGACAAGACATGTACCTTATCCCTACGGCTGAGGTTATGCTCACCAATATCCACCGCGATGAAATACTAGATGCAGATGCGCTTCCGCTTTGGTATACGGCCTTTACGCCGTGTTTTCGGGAAGAGGCGGGAAGTGCAGGCAGAGACACCCGCGGCATTATTCGTGTGCACCAGTTCGATAAGGTCGAGATGGTAAAGTACGCGAAGCCTGAGGACTCGATGGCAGAGTTGGAAAGTATGACAGAGCAGGCAGAGCGCGTGCTCAAGGCACTCGAGTTGCCCTATCGGGTAATTAGCTTATGCACGGGTGACATTGGATTTAGCTCGCTGAAAACCTATGACATTGAAGTGTGGCTGCCGAGCTACCAGGCCTATAAAGAAATATCCTCCTGCTCGAACTGCGGAGATTTTCAAGCGCGTCGTGCTAACATTCGCTACCGCGATCCTGCTGTCTTTAAGGGGACGCGCTATGTTCACACATTGAACGGCAGTGGCCTTGCAGTTGGACGTACCATGGCAGCCTTGCTTGAGAACTACCAAAATGCTGATGGTAGCGTTACCATCCCACGGGCGCTTGTGCCCTATATGGGAGGACTTGAGCGTATCGAGCGTGAGGCATAGGTGTGTAGAGCGCGGCTCTGGGCTGACATACATGTGCTGGCATACATGTGCGGTGTAGGGCGCAGTTATGTTGACATACATACGTTGGCGTACATGTGCAGGGTGCAGCTAGGCTAGTAAAGGCTGGGCGAGCGTAGCTGCGCTGCGTACGGAACGTTCTTACAAATATCTGTCAGGGGTTTTTTGTAGCACATGATCATACAGCTACGAACATATGTTCTAATTGAGATAGAAAGATATGCATAAAGCGCCCCGTGCCTGCAAGCTTGAAGTTATAACGCAAGAAGAAGATAGTGGGAGAATCTATGGATGCAACACTGAAGCTTTACCGCACCAAACAAAGCAATCACGCAAAAGACCACCACACGAAATGTGACAGCGCTCGGAACAGTTCGAGCTCCGATTATGCCGTGCAATGGGTGAGACCTACGGGCGATGGCCTGTGTATCGTTGAAGAGGTAGCGGGGATTTCTCTTTACGATGTGTTTGGTTTTGAGCATGGTGTACACAGTGTCACTATCGCTTCTGAGAATGCCCAGCGTGTTGCACGGGTTTTTGGGCAGGAGGGTGTAGAGCTCACCAAAATACTCGACGCCTTCTTTACGGGTAAGGAAAATGTGCTGAGTGATGTAATGGATCTTCTGGATAGGGCAAAGGTTCCGTATGTCTATGAAGCTATGCAAAAAAGTACAGACCCGCAGGTATAAACCTACAGGTCTGCCGTATTTCGTGGTGCGCCGTACAGGATTCGAACCTGTGACGTCCTG